>JACQMD010000146.1 GCA_016203755.1 Candidatus Roizmanbacteria bacterium | reverse complement strand
GTCTATAAGAGAGGGGTAGAATCTTTCTATAAAGAATATGCTCCAGGATTTATTGTGGAATTTAATGATAAATCGGAAGTTATTGGTATAGAGATTCAGAATTACTCAAGATTAATTGACATGAATATATCTTCAAAAAAGACTGAAGATAGTTATATAAAGACTAGCATTTTAGACGAAAAAGATAACAGATTCGGTAATCTTAATTACTCGCTATACTGCTAAACGTAGCATATGATAAATCATATTTGGTCAGTTTTATGTCAGAGATCAGTTGTCGACAGTGAATCAAACAATATAAGTCTGATCGACGTTTTTGAGAAGCTCGAAGTAAATTTGTCTATTCCAGATAGCCAGAAAGAACTTAAAAAAATAAATGTTCCTGTTAAATATGAAATTGTTAGCCTGTGGGATTATGATGAGGTAGATCAGGGTAAAAAAATTTCACTACAAGTAAACTTTAAATCTCCAAGTGGCAAAACTGAAAAGATATTAGAAAGGATTCTTGAGTTACCTCATGGTAAAAAAAGACTTAGAGATAGAATTAATGTTCACGGAATCGTAGTAGAGGATAGTGGAAGATATTTTTTTCAAGTGAATGAAAAGAAAGAGAAAGATAAGAATTATAAAGTTATAAGTACGCTCCCCCTTGAAATAGTTGTAAATAAATCTACTTCTAACTAATACTCCTTACTCCACAAACGTGAGAGCCATGCCGCGTTTGTTGGCACGACCCGTGCGGCCGATGCGGTGGATGTAGTCTTCGTATGATTCCGGCTGGTCAAAGTTAATGACATGTGTCACATCTTCAATATCTATTCCGCGTGATGCTACATCGGTTGCCAGAAGAATCTTAATCTCATTCTGCTTAAACATTTCAAGCGTTCGCATGCGGTGCCCTTGCGTTTTCCCGCCATGGATAGTCCCTGCTTTAAACCCGCGTTCGATAAGCCTGTTGGTAAGCTTCTCCACTCCCCACTTGGTGCGGCCAAAGATAAGTACTTTATCAAATCCGTCTTTAATGAGAAGGTCATGAAGTGTATCAATTTTTTTACTCGGATCTGGAACTTTCACAATATCCTGTTCAATCGTTTCAGCGGTTGGACGGGTAACCACCGAAATTCGTATCGGATTGCTAACAAACGTATGGAGTATTTGCTGTTCACGCTCCCCGACCGTTGCCGAGAAGAAAAGCGACTGGCGTTTTTTGGGAAGAAGGGATACGATGTATTTGACATCACGGATAAATCCGATATCGATCATCCGGTCAACTTCATCAAGCACAATCGTTTGGAAACGTGATAAATCGATGGTTCTTTGTTCAATATGATCGGCTAGCCGTCCAACCGTTGCGATCACTATATTATACGGTCTCCTGAGCTTCTCTTTCTGCCGGTACATATTGCTTCCACCGATAATCAAGACGGAATAGAGATTCATGCCGTACGCAAAGGCTCTGAATTCATCCTGTATTTGCAGCGCGAGTTCACGGGTGGGAGCTACAATGAGTACTTTCTGCGACGGGTCTTTCTGTATTTTGTCAATAAGCGGCAGCAAAAATGCCGCAGTTTTCCCGGTGCCGGTATTGGCGATGCCGATGACGTCCCGTCCGGCAAGCAGGTGCGGGATTGCCTGATCCTGAATAGGAGTCGGGGTCGTATAGCCTTTATGGGTGATATTTCCCGTGAGCGTATTTGAAAGGTGAAAATCTGCAAAAGAATGAGCGGGTACGTAAGAAGTACCCTGAGATGTTTCAACCGGTTTATTGACGAAATGCCGCGGATCAATGCGGGCCGGCGTATATCTTCGGCCACCGCCCTGAAACGGACGTTTCCGTTGAAAGTTGTTATACATGATTGACATTGAGAAAGATAATAAGAAGACGTTTTTGATGGCTCGTCTACCTTTTTCGTGAGCTATCAAAAACAACGTGTCATATGAAGAAACGGTGCAGTTACAGCTCGAATTCTCAATTGAGGGTATAGTATAACATATAAGAAGCAGAATTGCAATGAACCCTCTTGACACGGTGTACAGTTTCTCCTATTATGGGATTCATGCAGGAACACGGTAGTCCTCCGGAATCTGTTGTTCGCGAACGGCCGGTAATCCCCGATGCCTTAGCCGAGCGGTATGCAAGTACTCCGATGGTTATGGTATGGTCGCCTGAGGCAAATGTGGTGCAGGAGAGGCAATTTTGGATTGCTGTTATGAGAGCGCAATCACAACTTGGTGTTCCGATCCCAGCAGAAGCAATAGATGCATACGAGCGTGTTATCTATCAAGTTGACCTTGGTTCTATGCGGAGACGCGAATTTAAAACGAGACATGATGTTATGGCACGTCTTGAGGAATTTAATTTTTTGGCAGGATACGACTTTGCCCATAAAGCAATGACTTCTCGCGATCTGACTGATAATGTTGAGGGTAAGAAAATAAAAGACGGACTTGTTATTGTGCGTGATCGATCTGTAGCAACACTTGCGCGACTCGGCAATCTTGCAGTCAAGTATGCGGATGTACCAATTGCGGCAAGGACACATAATGTTCCAGCTCAGCCGACACTGCTGGGAAAAAAATTTGCAAATGCAGGAGAACAGTTACTATTTGCATTTGAAGATCTGGAAAACCTCATAGCGCGCTATCCATTACGGGGCATTAAAGGGCCGGTAGGCACGCAAGCAGATCAGTTGCAACTTCTGGGAGATCCCGATAAGGTTATGGCGCTTGAAAAAGCTATTGCGGAGCAATTGGGATTTGCACATGTTATGGGGAGTGTTGGACAAGTATATCCTCGCTCACTTGATTATAAAGTTGTTTCGACGCTGATGCAATTGGTGGCGGGTCCTTCGGATCTTGCAATGAGCATGCGACTCATGGCAGGAAATGACCAGATGACCGAAGGATTTAAAGAAGGACAAGTGGGATCTTCTGGCATGCCCCATAAAATGAATGCAAGATCCGGCGAACGTATGTTTGCATTGACCAAAGTATTAGGGGGATATGTCAATATGGCAACAGGATTAATCGGTAATCAATGGAATGAAGGAGACGTGAGTGACTCAGTGATTAGACGTGTTATGCTGCCGGATTCGTTTTTCGCAGCTGATGGATTATTACAAACATCCATGACTATTCTTGATGAATGCGGATTTTATCCAAAAGTTATTCAGGCAGAGCTGGATAAATATCACCCATTTCTTACCACAACACGAATCTTGAACGCTTTGCAGAAGAGAGGCATGGGTCGAAACGAGGCGCACGCAATACTCAAAGAACATTCAACAAAACAAGCACGTCGCATGCGGGAAGAAGGAACTCAGGAAAATACTTTGTTTGATTTATATGCGGGAGATGAACGATTAGGGATGACGCGTGCCGAGATAGATGATATTGTTGGTGATCCAAGTGCATATGTCGGGAGAGCTCCAGAACAAATAGCTGATTTTGCCGCGCAAGTACATGGTGTTGTTAGTAAATATCTCGAAGCAGCAACGTATATCCCGGAGCCGATACTTTAAATCAATGCTGTCTTTTAGACTCTCTTCGCATTGCCCCGTTGACTTATACTATCAGGTACATGTTTTCTCCGGAAGTACATTTGGCGGAATCATCCTTACTGTTTAAACAAGGTTCCCTCGACACCGGCGCGTTCTATACTCGTGAAGCGTATCTTCATGCAACCATCCCAAATCTCGGTGGTGTAGTTGGTCGATGGTGTGTTGAGAAATTATTGGGCGATGAAGAGAAGCAGGGCTTTCCAGTACTCTATCAATCTCGGCCGATGGACCCTGAGAATGTTCATAACAACAATGAATTGCACTATCAAAACGAACTTGAAATTACTTCCATGGCAATAAAGAGTATTCTTGAATTGAATCAGTGGGAACGTGACTCGGTTGATGCCGTGGTTTTTGGCAATGGTATGGTTATGGATGCAGTGCCGTATATGCAAGATGTTGCCCGTATTGCAAAACTTCCAGAGAGAGTCGTACTAGTAGAAAGCGGATCTTATCTCTTTGCACATGCTTGTAATTCTTCCGGTGCCGCAACGCACTATACCGTGAAGAATGAGAAACTTCAGGGAAAGCGTGTGATCGTTCTCGATGTCGAACATATCACGAGGTATTTGGGAATGCTGGACGGTAAAGTGGCAGATAAGCTGAGTCTGGGGGTATTCTCAAACGGCGTTGCAGGACTTGGATTTGTTCCGGGTAAATCTTTGCAGTATATCTGTGGAGCATCGCATGAAAAAGAAGATAAAAAGGGTGTACTTCCCGGCGAAATGGCTTATAAAGAATACATAGACGAACAAGGGCTGTTGATACAGCAAGATGAGCAAGTTTCCTATATCCGACTTCCCTATCCGTCTCCTGGACACTGGATTGAAATGAATGGATTCGATACCGGAAAATTATTTCTCGGACTTTTGGAGGAATGTATTCCTTCTGTGCTAGATTCATTTAAAAAGTATTGTCCAGGAGAGCAGATTGATCGTGTTGTTGCACATCACGCAAGCGCATCCATGTTCAAAGGTGTGGGTAGATTGCTCGTAAAACAGGGAGTCCTTCCAAAAGTTGGAAAAAACGATCCGTGGGAGACCTTTCCCTGGGTTATGTATGATGGTAATGCAAGCGGCGCAACCACCCTTATGGCATTTGTCCGGCAGCTAAATACGATGAAATCAGGAGATAATATCTTAGTAGTGAGTTTTGGCGCCGGGGCAAGCGCCGATGTTTTCGTAGTAAAGGCCGGGTGTCAGAAAAACAGAAATAGGTTTTAAGTTGATCTCTAACCGTGTTCTTCAAACACAATTCGTTTCTTTTCTTGTTGGAAGGTAATATCAAATTGATCGAATACATCAAGACGCCCGAGAAGTGGCGGAACATCTTCATGTAATGACCATGCTATTCGTGACGTAAATTCGCTATTTCCAATTCTCATGTTTCGTTTTGTATATATGATAGATACACTTCCTGAAATTCCGCCAATTTTTTGCACATGGTGGTTATCAACTCGCAATCCGAGAAGATTTCCCAATGACAACGGAATGAGTGTCACATCCGCTCCGGAGTCAATATAGGGATAAAATTTCACCCATGTTTTTTTCGGAAGGAGATAGTGTCAGCACCATCAACTGTTTTTCAGGGGCCTTTGCAAGTGCTATAGACTGCGCAGTAGCTTTTTTCAGCGCTTGTTTATAGACTTTTTCTGCATCTTTTCCATGGGCTACGATTTTATCCTCAACAATTGCGATCCATTCCCCTGCGTATTGGGAAGT
>JACQMD010000126.1 GCA_016203755.1 Candidatus Roizmanbacteria bacterium | reverse complement strand
GACATCGACAGCACAGTATGTTTATTTTAATTACACGGTAAAGCCTGGCAATGTCCCTACCGGAGATCCTATACAGAGCGCCAGTGAACCATATCAGGGAACTGTAACAATCCGAAATGTACAAGAATAGAATCCGACTTGACAGCAATTTAATTGATAATGGATAATGGATAATTATATGCGGAAAAATATAAGATATAGTCGCGGACAAGTGATTCTTATAATTCTTCTGGTGACTGTGGTCGGCCTGACGATTGGATTGTCGCTGGTTTCGCGCACTATCCAAGACGTGAAGACGTCATCGCAGATAGCCGAATCACAGAAGGCATTTTCGGCGGCGGAGGCAGGAATAGAGGCGGCTCTCAAGGGAGCAGAGTTTGGTGGTGGAAGTCTGGATTTAACAACGGGAAAAGCCAATTATAATGTGACTGAGTGGGGCGGATCGAGTGCGCCATTTTCTATCCCTAATGTTACGGAACAAGATGGATATTCGGTTTGGCTTGTAGACCATGATTCAAATGGGGAAATACCATCCTCTCCGGATTCAAGTTTTACAAACTCCAGTACTTTTGATGTCTGTTTCGGTCCGGAAACTAACCCGATTCCAGCTGTCGAGCTGACGCTTTTATATAGAACTGGTTCCACGATGAAGATTGGTAAAGAGGCATATGATCCAAACGATTCGAGGCGAGGTGATAATAATTTTCTTCCAGCTGATGATAGCGGAGGGTATTGCGGAAATACTCAGCAAAAATATAAAGCGCAAATTAGTTTGGGAAACTTCGGAGTTATTGGAGGAGATGACCCTATCTTAATTAAAGTCAAACCGGTATATGTAGATACTTTGGATGTAGTCTTTGATCCCACGAGTGGACCTGATTTGCCTCCCCAGGGAAAGGTGATCTCGTCAACTGGGACGACGACGGCTGGAGTGGCGCGAAAAATCAATGTACTGCAAGGTTACTCTTCCTTACCTTCGATATTTGACTATACCCTCTTTACGAATTAGGAAAGGTCGGCTACAATTTAATTATGGCTGCCCAATCTGTTTTAGGCATCGATCTTGGTTCAAATGCGATAAAGATAGTAGAATTGGTAAAAAGAGGCAATAATCTGGTACTTTCTAGTTTGGGATCGATACCTACTCCTCCTCGTGGACTCATGTCTGATGTACCACTTGATGAACAGGCGGTAATTGATGTTTTGATGAAACTCTTGAAAGAAATGAAGGTGAACAGTCGCGGAGTCCATGCGTCCCTTCCTGAATCTGCCGTATTTACGCGGGTGATCGATCTTCCGAATCTGACAGAAAAAGAACTATCCTCCAGCATTAAGTGGGAAGCAGAACAATATATTCCTTTACCTATAGATAAAGTAAATATTGATTATGCTATTCTTTCTAGAAGCAATGAGGCCAATTCGATGAGAGTCCTTCTGATTGCCGCTCCTTTGACGCTAATTGAAAAATATACTCGAATATTTGAAGCAGCTAACCTCGATATTTTATCTTTGGAAACTGATGCGGTAGCAAGTAGCCGGATTATCCCAAAGAGTCTACCCGAAAAGAGTAACGAATTGATACTTAATAT
This sequence comes from Candidatus Roizmanbacteria bacterium, assembly GCA_016203755.1. Classification (GTDB taxonomy): domain Bacteria; phylum Patescibacteriota; class Microgenomatia; family 2-01-FULL-40-14; genus JACQMD01. The sequence continues at coordinate 663 of JACQMD010000126.1, read as the reverse complement.
TGGTGCGGGTACTTCAATTATCGGTATTGTCAAAGATAAATCTCTTATATTTGTTAGGACGGTGGCAGCGGCCGGAGAATCGTTTACCAGGACGATTGCTGATGAATTGGGATTTTCTCCATCTCAGGCAGAAGAATATAAACGTACTTATGGTTTAAATCGTGATAGTTTGGAGGGAAAGATTTTCACTACACTTTCACCTTCCATTCGTCAACTTATGGAGGAAGTAAAAAAGGTAATTGTTTATTTTAATGGTCAATATCCTCAGGAAAAATTGACGACAATTCTTCTTTCTGGGGGATCTGTGAGAATGCCTGGTTTGGTGTCGTATGTAGCCAGCGAGACTAGTCTGGATACACAGGTTGTCAATCCATTTGAGAATATTTCCTATAATGCGGCCCAAAAAACAATGATTGAATCAAACGCTTCATATTTTACTGTGGCTGTGGGGCTTTGTATCAAAGAGTGGATATGAAAAAAATGCAAAATTTAAAATGCAAAATGCAAAATTTTTATGATATTCTTTTGTCATGAAAACGATACACACGATCAATCTAAGTCTTACGGACAAAGCGCGGCCGCAGAGTGTATATAGTACATTATCCCGTCCAATTCTTTATATCTCGGTTATTGCCCTTTCGGTTTTTGTTATTTCATATATAG
>JACQMD010000119.1 GCA_016203755.1 Candidatus Roizmanbacteria bacterium | reverse complement strand
ACTTAATACTTAATACTTAATACTCTTTATTCCCGCATATTCCCCGAATTATTCCCGACCCAGCAGTGGTATACTACAACGTATGGCACAACAAAGGGTTATGGTCACCGGGGGAGCAGGGTATATCGGGTCAATTATTACCCAACAGCTATTGCAAAAAGGATTTCAGGTCATTGCAGTTGATAATTTTTCTACCGGTTATAAAGAAGCGCTGGATATTCTCCAATCTGATTTTCCCGCACACCTTCACTCATACCATCATGATCTTCTGGCGCCTCTTGAGAGTATCTTTAAAAAAGAGTCTCCGCTTGATGCAGTTTTTCATCTGGCAGGGAAAACAGCAGTTGATGAATCGATGCGCGATCCTGCAGTTTATTTCGAAAACAATACCGCTGCACTTCTCAATCTGCTTACTGCGATGGAACAGTACCGCGTCACTCAACTCATTTTCTCATCAACCGCAGCAGTCTATGGGGAATCCGAAACCCTCCCAATTTTAGAAAGCCACCCGACCCGACCCGTAAATCCTTATGGAGAATCAAAGCTGATGGCCGAGCAAATTATCAATTGGTTCGGCAAACAAAAAGATCTTCGTTATACTATTTTCCGGTACTTTAACGTATGTGGCGGAGCCGCTGACGGATCACTCGGTGATGCTCGACCCGACTCAGGAGCACTCGTTCTTAATGCAGTCAAAGGTACAATGGGAATTATCCCGTTTCAACTCACCTGCTCACCAGTTTCCACTCCTGATGGCACGCCGATTCGCGATTATATTGATGTGCTGGATGTTGCAAAAGCTCATCTTCTTGCGTATGCGTATTTATCAGACGGCGGGAAGAGCGAAACGATAAATCTTGGCAGCACGAGAGGTTATTCAGTGCATGAACTCGTCCGAACGGTTGAAACAATGACGGGTGTAAAGATTCCAACGAGACACGGAAGTACCCGACAGGGCGAGGCTGCAACCATCGTTGCAAGTAACACAAAAGCACGCCAGTTACTGGGATGGAAACCAACAAGAACTATTGAAGAGAGTATCAAATCAACACGTGCCTGGCTTACTACTCACCCTCATGGCTGGAAATAATTCCCGCATATTCCCCGAATTATTACCGCAACAGAGTGGTGTATGATCGATTCGTATCATAATTGAGACCTGGATGCACGACATGAAATACTGTGTCGTTTGTTCTGCAATCATATGATACTCCTTCCCAACTCATGATTGACCAAGATTTTGTATGAGGGACGCGCCAGGAAGAGGGAAGTGTCAATTCATGATTGCGTGTGACAGAAGAGAGATAGGCAAGAATTTGAAAAAAAGACACGATAAATTTACTCTGTATTGTCTGAGGTATAACCGATCCAAATGATCGAACTTCCAGCTTCTTTTCTTTTGCAAATGAGGAAACTACGTCGGAAACAGGAGAGAACGCGTGCATGTGCTGGTGTGTGTCTATCGCGGTAATATGAATACCATCCTCTGAAAGAGCAGCATATTGCGCGCGTAATTCTTCTGCAACATCAGCTTTTTGTATGCGACCGCTTAAGAGCCGAACTAAAAATACGTGGCGCGGATAGAAGTTACCCTTACGGTCAACAAGCGAGGGAATTCGATTGGGAGAAGCTAAGCTTTTTCCTTCAACAATGTTAAAGTGCAACCCGCAGGAAATGGATTTTCTCTTTCCCAGAGAACGAAGTCGTCGTAACGATTGTTTTGAACTATGTGTTGCAATGATAGAGACAGAAGAAAGAATTCCTGAATCAAGTAGTCTTAACATATACGAATCATTGTGAGGATGATATCCATAATCATCAGCATGTAATGCTATACGTTTCATAAATCAATGATGAACTGAAAAATCGATACGCTACTGAAGAGCCGAAAGTTCCACGCTTTTGAAAACGTTGGCAGTCCAAGCGGTCGCATAAAAAGTGTACACCCCTCACGCAATACCTGAAAAAATCGTTTACGGAACGGAAATCTGCTTTTTCGAATCTCATGAATAACCACCGGTAGCTCTATCCATGAACAGCCGGCATAAAACGCTTGGATCAGAAGTTCTGTGTCAAAAAAATGATTTGGCGAAACAACGACGTCAATAAGCGGAAGCATTTTTTTCCGCAACAGTACTTTCATACCGTGTGTATCCTTAATAGGAAGGTTAAACCGGACGCCAATACAATATTCAAAGAGTTTGCTAGTCAATCTTCGGGTAAACGGGCGCTCATCAACTGCCCCCGGTATATTTTTTGAACCGATAACGACATCGTAACGGGAAATGAGTGTCATAGCCCGGCGCAAAAATGCAACATCCCAAAAGTCAATATCAAACTGCGCTACAATAGGGTAACGCGCTTGCTGTAATCCTTTTCGTACTGCTGCGCCATAGGAGGCGTGTCGTAAGGAAACAACTCGTATGTGCTCACTATATGTTGCAAGTATGGTTACCAATGATTTTGTTCTGTCGGTACTACCATTTTCAACTAATACTATTTCATAAGGGATAGTAAGTGAATTTTCCAGTTGCGTTAACAGTGCAAAAACCTGTCTATGGAGAATAGCTTCTTCGTTGTGAATAGGAATGATAATAGAGAGTGCTTTTTTCATAGTTCTATTTCAAACTGTTGTATTATAGGTTATTTAACTATAAAGGTCAACCCTTTTGATTTAGTCAATCTACTTTCTGTGATATCGCAGAAGATAGAGAAAACTAAGAATCAACAGTCCAAACCCGATGTATTCCAAATATTGCGGCCAGAAGATGATTTTTACTGTTTGTTCGGTCGTCTCATTTTGAATTTTGAGTTTTGAATTTTGAGTTTCTTCCGAAGGAAGAACCCACCCGTTCGCCCAGTTATTCACCAGTACGTGCTCTGTCAGTTGTTTACCAAAAAGAGGAGGAAAAAGCTCTGCAAGCCAATTTTGAGTTTTGAGTTT
>JACQMD010000117.1 GCA_016203755.1 Candidatus Roizmanbacteria bacterium | reverse complement strand
GCCTCATTCCCTGCTCGAGTCCGCATGGTTCGAATACCAGGAATATTACTTATACTTTTGTTGTTCTGGTATTTGCTTCAACCAGTACTGACACCTCCGAAAATAGTAGTAACGTTTCCGGGTAACGATGGGATAGAGGTACCGCTCACGAGCACCATCGAAGTGCAATTTGATAAAAAGATGCATCAGGGTAGTGTACAAAGCGCATTTTCTCTGACTCCGGAAGTTGTCGGCGCTTTTTCATGGGAGGGGGAGTCAACACTCATTTTCACTCCGGCTGAGCAATTGGTTCGGAATCAGGAATACGCAGTTGATATTGGGCGATTTGCGCTTTCATCATATTTTATTCCCAAGATTTCTTCCGATCATATTGTCTTTACCACTCTCGGTCATCCGCATGTTGTGCTTGCCAGTCCTCAAACAGAGGCGCCCAGTGGTGATGCTTCTATCACTGTTATTTTCGACCGGCCAATGGTAACCCTTACTACTGCCGCTGAAAAAGAACAATTTCAAGCAGCATTTACTATCTCTCCAACCCTTTCAGGAGAAGGACGATGGTTGGGAACAACGGCCTATCAATTTCGACCAGACGAGGTACCGCAGGCGGCAACGACATATACTTACAAAGTACCAGTAGGGTTATCATCGGAGGATGGTGGGAGTATCCAGGAAGATACCGTATTTTCCTTTTCAACAGAACGGCCGCATATTCAATCCACCTCGCCGCTTCGTGAGTACGGCTATGCAAATCCTGTCGCTTCTGTTTCTGCAACGCTCAATCTGCCCATTGATCCGGAATCTGCAAAGAATGCATTCCATCTGATTCATTTCAAAGACGGAAAAGAAGAAGAGGTATCAATGACCATAAAATTTGTTGGAAAACAACAAATAGGGATGTATCCGGCAAAACCGTTGATAAGAAGCGATCAGTATGGAGCGCGTATTGATGCCGGGCTTACTTCAACTTCAGGCCCTAACGGATTGGAAACACCGTATACGTGGGAATTTGTTATTGCGCCGGTTCCCAAAGCAGTACGGACACTCCCTGAACACGGAGGAAAAGACATAGAAGAAGAGCATAGTATCGACGTCTATTTTGCTTCACCAATGGACCAGAACTCATTTAAGGAGAATGTCAGTATCGATCCGCCTCCGGATCGGGATCCGTCGCTCTACTTTTCGAGTTATGAAAATAACCACACATTGCATATCGGTACCTATTTAGGTAGATCGACCACATATACAATTCGAATAAGCGGAAACGTCAAAGATCAGTATGGTGTACGTTTGGGAAGCGATTATGTATTTTCTTTCTCAACCTCAGCATATAAACCAAGCGTGAGCATTGTCCCGCCCAATACCTACTTTGCAAGTTTTAATCAGCAAGTGATACCTCGTATTGTTGCCAAGGTTGTGAATGCAGATAGCGTACAGTACCGTCTGTATAAATTATCGCGTGAGCAGTTTCTTGATTTTTATCGGAGGCGTTATGTGTATAATGCTGCCTATTCTAAGGAGGAGCGGACGTGGCAAACGTATCCTGCTGCTTCGCTTACTCTTATTCGTGAGTGGAAGGAAAGCTATAGTTCAGATCACAATGTGCCGGTTCACGTGATTACGAAAGTCACAAAAAATAATGGTGGATTGATTGATGCCGGATTGTATTTTCTTGATGTATCTTTAGCCGGTGGAGCACATGACAATATCGTGATGGTGGTGGGAAATACGACATTGACGCTCAAAACATCACCTGAGCAAGCGTTTGTCTGGGCAGTAAATCAATCAGATGGAGGAGTGGTTGCTGATGCTTCGGTTGAGATTGTCAGTTTACACAATAATGTTTTAACCAAAGGCACCACCAATAAAGATGGAGTATTTCAGGCAGATGTGTCTATTCGAAATGAACGGGAAAGCTACATTGATTCACAAAATCCAATTTTTGCTTTTGCCGCGCATGATGCAGATACCGCTGTTGTTGCTGATGTATGGCAAAACGGCATAGCACCGTATGAATTCGGACTCACCCAGTACTGGGATCCGCATGAATCTGATAGCTACAAAGCAGCCGAACAACTGAAATTGTATCTTCTTTTGGACCGTCCAATTTACCGCCCTGGACAACGCGTGTATTACAAGGGAGTAGTACGTCGGGATGACGATGGAGCATATCAACTCCTTAATGCCGGTGAATCAGTAACGGTGGTAGCAACGGATGCGGAAGGTCAGCAGGTAACTTCTCAATCAGCACCGCTTACGTCATTTGGAACATTTTCAGGTTATTTTGATATTGCAGCAAAAGGAAGTGTTGGATATTACAGTATTTCGGCAACAATTTCAGGCAATGGATTTACCCAGCAGTTTCAGGTAGAGGAGTATCGGAGACCCGACTTTTCAGTTACCGTCTCAACAGGCGAGAGCGATTATGTTGATGGAGATGCTGTACCGCTTACGATTGATGCACAGTTTTTCTTCGGAGCGCCTGTTGCTGATGCTCCCATCAGATGGATTATTACGACGCAGGATGATCCCTATCGATGGGAAAAAGACCGGCGATTTGAATTTGGCGATTCAGATGATTATTGGTATCGTCCATGGTGGAGTTTTTATAGCGATTCGTTTTATTCAGGGAAAACAGTTGCAGAAGGAACCGGAGAAACGAGTAGAGACGGATCATATGTGGTAAATCTTCCTACCAATATTACTGACAAAACGAGCAATCAGCGCATGCGGATGGAGGCGGTCGTGACCGATCAAAGTAATCAGGCAATTGGCGCATCAGGTGAGTTTGTCGTGCATCAGGCAGGAGTACATGTAGGACTCAAACCCGAACGCTACAGCGGACGGGCGGGAGAGGAGTCTCGGGTGGAAGTAGTGGCTATTGATATCGATGGAAAAGAGCAGGCAAATATACCTGTTGCTATATCAGTATTTCGCAGAATTTGGAATTCAGTCCGTGAGAAAAACCCCGATGATGGACAATTCTACTGGGTCAGTAAACCAACAGACGAACCTATCAGTTCATTTACCGTAACCACCGGTCAGGAAGGACGTGCAACTGCAAGTTTCACTCCTTCTCAAGGAGGGACGTATCGAATTGTGGGAGATGCAACTGACGTGCGGGGAAAAACGTCACGTTCAGCAACATCAGTCTGGGTATCCGGAGCTGGCGGTACAACGACCCGGCAAGAAAATCATGATCGTATTGTATTAGTTCCCGACAAACAGGAATATCAAATCGGGGAGACGGCACGGGTTCATGCAGTTCTGCCGTATGAGCAAACAACAGGACTCATTACCGTTGAGCGGGGAAGTGTATTTGACTACACGATAGTTCATACGACAATTGATAATCAAACAGTTTCATTACCTATTCAAGATCGCTATAGCCCCAACGCATTTATTGCTGCTCTCTTTGTCAAGGCAGGGAAAGAAGTAAAAGATCCGGCACAATTTAAGATGGGACTTGCTGAGATTCGGGTAAGCGACCCGCGTAAGCAGGTAAAGGTATCTCTCACTCCAAAGAAAAAACAGTACGGACCCGGTGAAACAATGGAAGCAACCATTACTACGGTTGATGGTACAGGCAAACCAGTAGCAACCGAGCTTGCTGTAGCGCTTGTTGATAAAGCAGTTTGGAGTCTTGCACGGGCAGAACTTGCTGATATTTACCAGACGTTTTACCGGCCGCGTAATCTCTCCGTATTTACCAGCAGCGGTTTAACCGTTTCGATGGATAGAATTAATGCAAACGTCAATTTAGGAAGTAAAGGAGGATCAGGAGGCGGATGTTTTACGGCAGAAACACCGGTTCTTATGAGCAACGGAATAAGCAAACGAATTGACCAGGTAGCAGTTGGAGATAGGGTATTGACGAGAAAGAGTGAGTCGTCCTCAGAACTTGTTCAGGCTTCTGTTGACCGGATATTTATTCATGACGTTGATGGGTATCTGGTAGTGAACGATACGCTTCGCGTAACTCCTGTTCACCGTATCTTTACCAGTGACGGATGGAAAATGGCTAGTCAGTTACAAGTGGGGGATAAGCTACTTGATGCACGTAATGAATGGATTCGAGTTGATCAGATTCAACCCGTACGCGAGCCAGTTCGCGTATATAACTTGACTGTACAAACCTACAATACGTATTTTGCAGGAGGTGTATGGGTGCATAACCAAAAAGGCGGGCCTGACACAACGCGCGAGAAATTTCTGGATACTGCCTATTGGGATGCTCATATAACCACTGATGAAAAAGGAGCCGCTTCAGTTTCCATACCCCTTCCCGACAATCTCACAACGTGGCGTTTTCTTGGTGTTGCCGTGAGTCGCGATACGGCTGTCGGGGATGCGATTGAGGACGTATTAGTAACGAAAAATGTCCTCATCCAACCGCTTTTACCGCGCTTTTTAAGCGTTGGTGATGTACCACTGTTAGGTATGGTAGTCCACAATACAACGACTGTTAACCAGAAGGTGAGGGCAAATCTAACAGGCGAGGGAATTGTACTTGTTGATCCGCCGCAACAGGAAAAGGTCATACCAGCAGGAAGTTCTCATAAATTTTACTGGAAGACGGCAACGGTAAAAACAGAGGAAGCAACTATCAGGATGGAAGCAGTTGGCAATGAAGGAATGAGTGATGCCGTCAAACTAACCCTGCCGGTTGTTTCGTACTATACGCCTGAAACGGTTGCAACGTCAGGCGAAGTGCAATCCGAGTCAACGGAAAAAGTCTTTTTACCTGCCGATATTGTTCCCGATCAGGGAGAGCTTCGTATGTCACTTGCTCCATCCCTGGGGGGTGAAGTACAGGATGCGGCTTCATACCTATTCTCGTATCCCTATTGGTGTAATGAACAAACGGTCAACCGGCTGCTTCCGGCAGCATATCTATTACGACTTGCCAAGGTTGCTCAGAGCGAGAAAGTCGGCGGTTATTCACCAGATCAGTTGAAAAAGTTTATTGAAGACGCGATCTCGCGACTCATGAGGACCCAGCGGCCAGATGGCGGATGGGGATGGTGGGAAACGTACGAATCAAATCCGGCTGTTTCAGCTATGGTTATGGAAGGATTGGTCGCAGCGCGTGATGCTAAACTGGCTGTCTCTGATGAAATGATAAATTCCGGAAACGCATATCTTGAGAGCGTACTAGCAGGAAAGAAGGAATCGCTTGAAACACAAAGCTTTGTAGCAAGTGTAATTGCCCGGACTGGAGATGTTGATGGAGCAACGCTGTCACGTCTTATGGATAGTCGATGGGAGATGGGTCTATTGGGAAAAGTGTACCTGCTGCGAGCACTGCAGGAAGGCAAGGGCACAGGGCGCGACACCAACAGATTATTTGATGAACTCATCTCTCAGGTTCACAAGACAAATACTACTTCTCACTGGGAAGACAAGCGGAGCGAGTGGTATTTGATGGGAAATAACAACACCATAACATCTCTTATGCTGGAAGCGCTCACCGTGCAGAATAAACGACATCCGCTTATTTCCGAGGTCACCCGCTGGCTTATCCAGGCACGCGATGATAGTCATTGGCAAAGTACCCGCGATACGGCTGCCGCTGTTCGGGCTATTGTAACAATGCTTTTGATGCGGGAAGAAGGAACACTTGATGAGGCGTGGTCACTTGATGTGAATACTAAACAAGTTGGCAGCGGATCATTTAAAAAAGGTGAACTTCTCAAAAGAGTTGAGGAAATGGTTGTACTGGGCGATTTACCAAAAGAAGTCGATATTCCGGTAACGCTTAAGCGAAGTGGAAAAGGTTCCTTGTACTACAATATGAATCTTCGGTATTTCCTGCCGTTTGAACAGGTAAAACCGCTTGACCAGGGAATTGTACTTATGCGGGAACTTGTTGATAAAAAAGGAAAACTGATCTCACAAGATACAGTGACCGCCGGGGAAGAAATTTGGACTCGCCTCATTATGGTTGCTCCGTCAACACTTCACCATGTCATTATTGAAGATATGCTGCCTGCCGGACTTGAAGCAGTGAACGAAAGTCTCGCTACCACGTCTCTTCTGACTACAGAGCGTATCGCTTCGTCGGAGGATACGAACCAACTCTATTTTCGCCATCGCGAGATACGGGATGATCGAGTCGTTTTATTTGCAGAAACGGTTGCTCCCGGAGTCTACGAGTATCGCTATCGCGTCCGTCCAACGTCTCCCGGGCGCTACCATCATCCGCCGGCACGCGCATATAATATGTATATTCCTGATATTTCCGGTCATTCCTCAGGCGGATGGTTAGAAGTACTCGATGAGTAATTGGTATACTACCTCAAGAGTAGGTAGCTTCTGTGAATAAAAAATCACTCTTGGCATTTATACTCGGAGTTGTCACTGGTCTTTGTACCCTAGTATTGTTCGGGTTTATGGTGTCCACGTTGAATCAAAACACACCTGTTACTCCACTTACTCATCAATTAACAACCGTACTTTCTTCAGAAACTAACCTCTCGTCTGATGGAAGAGACGTATTTATTCCTCAACAACTAACACTTGAGAATATCTTTTCAGACAACCATGAGTGGATTGCAACACTTTCTGCTGCACGAATCAGAACGGTTATCGCAACCGGCGACGTGTTACCAGCCAGAACGGTGAATTACAAAACGGTGACAAAAAACAATTTCACGTGGCCTTATGAAAAAACGGCAGATGTACTGAAAAACGCTGACATTACACTGATAAATCTTGAGACACCCATTATTGCCGATTGTCCACTTACCAACACGGGTATGATCTTCTGCGGAGACCCAAAAAATATTGAAGGACTTATTTTTGCAGGGATTGATATTGCTAACTTTGCGAATAACCATGCAGGTAATCAGGGTATTGAGGGAGTTTCAGAAACGGTTAGTCTTTTGGACAGCTCGGGTATTGATGTTGCAGGAGTAACAGGACCGATATATCGAGAAGTTAAGGGAATGAAATTTGCATTTGTCGGCTACAACGAAGTGGATGTGCAATCGGGTGTTTCACATGCAGATGAGGAGTTGATTGTTCAAGAATTGCAGGAAGCGAACAATAACGCTAACATTGTCATTTCTTCATTCCACTGGGGAGCAGAATACACAACAGATATTACAGAACGGCAACGCCGGCTAGCACATCTGGCAATTGATAACGGAGCAGATCTTATTATCGGCAATCATTCTCATTGGATCCAGCCTGTTGAGATTTATCAGGGCAAACTCATCGTCTACGCCCACGGAAACTTTGTCTTTGATCAGATGTGGTCGCAAAAGACGAGAGAGGGAATTGTGGGAAAGTATACGTTTTATGATGACCAGTTAGTAGACGTTGTATTTATGCCTGTTCTTATCGAGGATTTTGGACAACCAACGCTACTTGAAAACGAAGAAAAAACAACCATACTTCAGGATCTGTATAGAACAAGCACTTCATTACCGATTGAATAATAAATGGTGGTTGGTAATTATAGATTGGCACAAGGTATGGATTCTTGTATAATACTTCTACTATGTCACTCTTTCAAGCGCTTCTTTGGTCAGCCGGGATTGCGGCTGCAATACTTGTTTTCCTCTGGAGACGGTACAATAGTTTTATTGCAAAGCGCAATCAGGTGAAAACCGATTTTGCGGATATCGATGTGCAGCTGAAGCGTCGTGCTTCGTTAATTGAAAACCTCGTTGAGATTGTCCGTGAATACGCAAAACACGAAAAGGGCACGTTTACCGAAGTAACCAAAGCCCGGTTAGCTCTTGAAAAACCCCACGGACCAAAAGAGTCGCAAGAGATTGAAAATATGCTGACCAGTACCCTTCGGTCACTCTTTGCTGTTTCAGAAAACTATCCAAAGCTTCAGGCATCAGAAAACTACAAACAGCTGCAGGACGATTTAAAACAGACGGAAAACGCCATTGCTCACTATCGGGAGACATACAATCAGTCAGTACTGGATTTCAATACTGCCATTCAGACATTTCCCAACCTGCTTGCTGCTGCGCTTTTTGGGTTTGAAGAGGAAGAACTGTTTGAACCGGGTCTGAAGGGTCGGGCAGAAATAACGATTAAAGCACAATAAATGCCTCTTTAGTATGACTACTTCATTGCAAGATCAGTATCGCGTTGGCCTCGGTAGACCATTTCTTGATCGGGCACGGAATATTTTTCTGGTCATAACGGTGTTATTCATTGGGATATCGGTATCTGTTGTGTATGCTGGTATTCAATCAGGTGAGCTTGAGAAGAAGTTCGTGAATCCGGTAAAAGAAACAATTGTGGAAATTATTCAGTCATTGACTACTTCATCGATCTCTGATGTTCCTTCGGTTCCCGAAAGTTCTTCATTTATTGCAACATCTTCTTCAGAAATACGAGTTGATATCAATAGCGAGATACATACGACAGTTCCCGGAAGTCAAAAACAATCCCAATACGGATATGCTTATCCATCGGTAACGCCGTACCCCACAATTGACTATCAAAAACAGTTTGAGGAATGGCGGAGTCAATATGAAGAACAAAATTCGAATTGGAACAATGAAATGCAGAAACAATCACAGCAAAGCCTGGAAGAATTCAAAAAACAGTCAAAACAAAGCCTTGAAGAGTTCAAACAATTGGGTGAAAAATGCGCACAGGAGTTTCATGATAATGCCGGATCATATACATCGAGTGAATGCAAAACAATGGTACAGTAGAGATAGCGTGTTATTGTAATCTAACATCTCAATTGTCCCTCTATTCTTGCATCTCAATTGTCACCTTACTTTTCCCACAGTATACAGTCCAAACCATTAAAAGGTTTGTAATAACGGTTAACTTAATTAAGTTTAAGTTGAGTTTTCCAGAATAATATTACTGCTGCTTCAAAG
>JACQMD010000115.1 GCA_016203755.1 Candidatus Roizmanbacteria bacterium | reverse complement strand
GGCTGGTACGCATGTGGGTTGAGGCACACGGAGAATCTGCTCACACAGGCTCACAGAGTTGGCAAGATGGCACAAAAGGGGCGAATGCAATAGAGGCGCTAACCAGATTTATCGGAGCATTGTCAGGAATACAACTAGAAGAAACGCATTCTGCATTTCCTGGTTATGCTTTCAAGCATACACCCACCTTAATCGAAGGCGGAAGCGGTGAATCAATTGTTCCAGATACAGCAAGGGTTCTTGTAGATGCCCGGTTATTGCCCAATCACAACAATGAAGCATATATTGGGCAAATGACTGCGCTTGCAAAGAAATTTGAACGAAAAAAGATGAGATTTGATACAACGATAAAGACAAACATACCAGGAGTTGTTATAGCTCCCGACGAGCGGATCGTGCAAATACTCAAACAGCTTGATGAGGAAGTTATGGGCATCAGACCAGCATTAAGAGGTTCTGGGCCAGCATCGGAAGGATATATGTTTATCAAATCTGGCATTCCAACCATTTGCGGTTTCGGCGCAGAAGGTGATGGGGCACATGCAGACGACGAATATCTAAAGCTGGATTCGCTCCCGAAAGTGCTGGAAATGTATGTCCGTGCTGCAATTGAGCTTACTGGATGAAAACTTGTTCTCGAATACCCTTAGACAGTATGTTTCTTATGCTATAGTGAGATTATGAATATTGCTTCAGTTTCATCCCAAAACGGAATTTTGATCCGTTTGACTGACGAGAGGTAGTATATAAGGAGGGTGTATCTGATGGATTTATCGTCACGGCCTTTGAAACGACAGATACCCGATGGCTATTTAAAAAAGAACCTGTATGGAACAGGCATTCATAACTACTGTCTTACCAAAACTTGGATTGCAGCATATCGCTTCGATGCGGAAACCCCCCTTGTGGGTATCGTATGATAGCGAAGGGGATGCGTTGCATGTTGTTTTTGAAGAAGCAAAAAAGAGTGATAAATCAGCTCTTGATAAAAACGATATTATCGTGACCAAAAGAGGCAGGAAAATTATTAATGTGACAATCCTCAATGCCACCCGTCTGTTCTCGACGAAACACAATTAACAGTGCCCCCTCCATAAAGCTCCGGAGTGTTTGATATAATACGCTCATGTCACTCAAAGTCGGCATTATCGGTCTTCCAAACGCTGGAAAGTCAACACTTTTCAACGCCCTTCTTAAAAAGCAGCAGGCGCTCTCTGCGGCCTATCCCTTTGCAACCATTGAACCAAATGTCGGAGTCGTCCCGGTCCCCGATCCCCGACTGGAAACGCTCGCTACAATGGTAGAACAGGAAGAGGGAAAATATCCTCCCATTGTCCCGGCAACGATTGAATTTGTCGATATCGCAGGGCTTGTGAAAGACGCCCATAAAGGCGAGGGGCTCGGTAATAAATTTTTGTCCCACATCCGTGAAGTTTCGGTTGTATGTAACGTGCTTCGCTTTTTTGAAGATTCCAATGTGTCACACGTTGCAGGATCCATTGATCCAAAGCGTGATCAGGAGATTATCGAGACAGAGCTTATCATGGCAGACCTTGCAACACTTGAAAAGCAGGCGGAACCCCGTGGTATTCAAGATAAAGATGTACAAAAACGATGGGAACTGGTGCAATTGTTAATTAAAGAGTTGGGAGCTGGAAAACCGGCGCGAGACGTTATAACCGCCCAGGAAGAAAAAGACTTAATGAATGATTTGCATCTATTATCCATGAAGCCCGTGCTTTTTGTTTGCAATGTTTCAGAAGAAACAATCAAGACTACCTCATCGCATCTCACCATCCAAGCATTTACACCACGAGTTGTCGTATCTGCAAAAATCGAAGAAGAACTTTCTCTTCTTCCTGAAGAAGAACAGACTGCCTATCTTCAGGAGTTGGGTCTCCCCTCCTCTGGTCTTGATCGTGTAGCGCAAAAAGCCTATGAAATGCTCGGGCTTATTTCATTTTTAACCATGGGCATTAAAGAAGTCCGCGCGTGGACAATTACACGCGGAATGCTTGCCCCGCAAGCAGCCGGCGTGATCCATACTGATTTTGAAAAGAAGTTTATAAAAGCAGACGTTATATCCTACACCGATCTTGTAGCTGCCGGCTCGCGAGGAAAAGCAAAGGAGACAGGAAAACTTCGGCTCGAAGGCCGGACATATGAAATGCAGGATGGAGACGTGGTGGAGTTTAAAATTGGAGCGTAATCGCTTTACCCCTTCGGCAGATTGAATCCAAAATACGCAAATACGACTGTTGAGAAAAACGCAATCCCCAGCACGATAGTCGTGTCGATAGCTGAAGACGTAATGATCATATACGCGGTCATAAGCCAATAGGCCAAAATCACGATTGCCACCCACGGATACTTGCTGTAAAAATTAAAAAACTTGTCAAACATAGAGCTTATGTGACGATTGACAATGATATGTCACATATGGATGATACACTATCATTTTAACTTTATGCAAGAACTATACGATACGCGAGGTATCTCTCTTTACTATAACGCACCAAGGACAAGCAATCTTCATCCTCAGATGATTATTCCTCCACTTCGTATTGGCTCGTTACAAGATATAGCTCTGAAGGAAAAACCGCCCGACACAACGCACGGTCTTTATTCAAGTCTTGAGCACCTTATCCATAGAGAGCCTGCATCGAATGATACTCCCAGCATCTACATCATCGATAATCACCAACACGCCTTTTTCTGTTGGTGTGAAGCGCTTAAAGAAGGAAGGATAGATGCAAAGGCGCTCCTTGCACACTTCGACATGCATGACGATACATACACTTCTTCAGATTACGAAGTTAATGTGAATGATTTAAGTCACGTAACAGATTATGTTGGTTCAACACTGCAATGTTACAATTTTATTGCTCCTGCCTACCACCATGGCGTTATTGGAGAAATTGTTACCTGTAGTCCGTTTCATCAGGTACCACATGATGTCAAAGCTATATCATCATTTTATGACCAAATTCGTATTTCTTCTTTGTATTCAGATGGTTTTGATAGGATCCTTCAAGGAGAACGAAAGAATTTAATTGTTGATATTGACCTTGATTATTTTCTTCCCTTCGTTGACCTTAAACAATTTAATGATTCTTTTATGGTACTTGATCCTGACGATTTCACCCCAGAGCGACTGGATTTTGAAATTCAGCAGATGAAAATTTTACTGCAACGGGCAGGCGCTGTTACGCTCGCAACTAGTCCAGGTTTTATCGATCAGGAACAAGCAGTTACTCTGATACATAGACTTCTTGATAACTAGGTATCATCTCTATGCCAACTCGGATTTCATGAAAAATCGGTTATTAATGAGTGTATTTTGCAATGTAACTGCTGACAACCTGGTATAGTTTCGGATCTTTTTCAACCAGATACATCATCCAGTTATTCAGTCGATCAAACGCAACTTCCTGATTCAACCGTTTATAGCGAACCGCCCCATCATCATCGGGTAAAACGATCATATCCTTGTATTTCTGACAAAATTCGATGACGGTACTACTCGTGTTAAATTCATAGTCAAGTTCCTTGGCAAGAAACCCAATAATACTCATCATGCGGATAAACACGACAATTGATGGAGGAAGTTTTATCCGATACCGCTGGACAAATTTCATCATCTGCAGCAATATGGCAGTATGGTCCACCTTCATCACATTAAGCCCTTCCCTTACTTCGGATTCGATTGCTGCGATATGTTCACACAGATGATGAGATAAAATCTCCATAAATCCATTAATATGTTTCTGGTCAACGTTTGCCGCAAGCACACTACCAATTAACTGTTCGATAGAATCGCCGGCAAACTGTAAAAAATAGCGGCTAATTTTGGGGAGCTGATCCTTTTTATAGCGACTCCATGCTGAAGCATGAAGAAAGTTTATAAATGCTCTGCGTTTCGGCGCGGAAACGCCCACAATACCAAAATCAATAATGCCGATTTTCCCCTGCGGCAAAAGGAGAATATTTCCCGGATGCGGATCAGCATGAAACATCCCGTCGATGAAATACTCACGCAGTATTTCCGACACCATAACCCGGGGTGTCTGTTTGATATCTATTCCCATCTTCTTCAATTTTTCAGCAGTCATCGTACCGAGACGCATCTTTTGAAGTACCCGACTTAACGGAACACCATCAATATACTCCTGTACTAACACTCGTTTCGTCGACAGACGATAATAAGATTTGGGTATCACTACGTTTGTCACCTGATGTTTCCGTACTGACTCGGAGAGTTTCTGCATATTTTCAGCCTCAATGTAATAATTGAGCTCTTTTGTTGTCCACAGTCGGAACTCATGTGCAAATTCGCGCCATGGCAGCGCATCTATTTTATAAAATACATCTGCGAAGAATGAGAGAATATCGATAATAGTAAAGTCTGCCTGCACTGTTTCTTCGATTCCCGGGCGTTGAATTTTAACGACGACAACGTCCCCGTTTTTGAGTTTTGCTGCGTGTACTTGAGCAAATGAGGCAGATGCAAAGGGAGTTTTTTCAAACACCGTAAAGAGCTTATCAGGAGTTGTACCCAACTCCTGCCGGCATATTTGCTCTACTTCTCTATACGAAAACGGTTTCACCTGATCAAATAAATCCATTAGTGCAAGCGCCTGATCTTTTGTCAACACATCAACACGAAGAGCCAGTATTTGACCAAATTTAATAAATGCACCGCCTGCTTCTTCGAAAAAATGCTTCAGGAGTGTCGATTTGCTTTGCCGGTAGACACGAAGGCCAACAAGACAATAAAGAATAGCATATTTACCAATCAATAAAAGCACATGAAACACTCGTAGCATGATTTAAGAATGCGTATACTTTGCAATGTAACCGCTCACAACTTGATACAACTTTGGGTCTATTTCAATCAAATACGTTAACCATTGATTCAGTCGTTCTACCGCTCGTTCTCTGCTGATCCGCTGGTACGATACTGCCTCTTCTGAAACAGGCAACGATTCAATCGGATAGAGTGTAAAAAAAGCCATGATTTTTTTGCTCAAATACACATTGTAATCCATCTCCTTAATGAGAAATCCCAACATACTGATGGCGCGCAAAAAAATAATGACATCTTTGGGAAGGGCTATATTGTAGCGCTGGGCATATTTGAGGATTTTCACCATCATTGCAGAGTAGTCAGTTTTTTTCACCTTCAAATCTTTCCGGTACTTTCCCTCAATTGACTTAATGGTTTCTGCAAAATGATGAGCAAGCATATCGATGAACTGATCAATATCTTTTTGATCAACGGTAGCAGGAAGAAGGCTGACTATTATTTGCCGGATCTCCTGGCCGGCAAATGCAAAGAAATACTTGCACGCTGTCTCAAATTCGTTTGCTGACATGTGATAGATAAATCGGGCAAATGCGGTTTTTGCAGCAAATGATCTCCCTACAATGCCAAAATCAATAAGCGCCACACGGTTATGGGGCAACAATAATATATTTCCCGGATGAGGATCTGCATGAAACTCGTTGTCAAAAAAATATTGTCGCAACAGCTCATTTACCAGTACTTTTGTCGTTTCCGGCAAATTAATACCTCGGCTCTCCAGCTGTTGACGAGTTAATCTTCCTTTTTTAATTTCCTTAAAAATGCGGCTAAGAGGTATAGCATCAATATATTCCTGCACCAGAATCTTTTGCGTCGTATACCGGTGATACGTCTTTGGTACAACGATAGATGCTATGTGTGAACGAACGATGTTGGCGTAGATTTTTTGCGCAAATTCTGCCTCAATTTGATAATTGAGCTCCCGGTTTGTCCACAACTTAAACTCCTCCGCAAAATGCTTCCACGGCATCGCTTCGATTTTATAAAAAATATCAAGAAGGGACGACAACAAATCTATGACAATAAAATCGATAAGAACATCTTCTTGTATACCGGGGCGTTGAACTTTTACTGCCACCACCGTACCATCTTTCAGCTTCGCCGCATGCACTTGACCAAATGATGCTGAGGCAAATGGCTTCTTCTCAAAAACGGGAAGTAATTCGTCCGGATACACACCGAGTTCTTTTTTAAAGATATGCCGAACCTCCTCATAAGGAAAAGGTTTGACGTGATCGAAAAGATCCATGAGTTCCACTACATACTCACGCTGGAATATCTCAACGCGCATTGCCAGAAGCTGCCCGAATTTGATAAACGAGCCACCTGTTTCTTCAAAAAATGAACGTATGTCTTTGGGAGATAGCCTTGAACGGAGCTTAAGGCGGGATAATAAAAACAAAAAACTGTATTTGGCAATAACACCAATAATATGAAGAAGTCTTATCATGATGCTCTAACTTCGGGCAAACCCGAGAAGAAAGAGGATGAGTACGGTAATGGTAGCATAGATATAAATGGTCGTTGCATCAACAATCTCAAAACTGGACATCACTACCGTTGCCAACAAAATGCCGCAAATTGATAAACACACCCATGGATAGCGCATACTCCCATTATACACAAAACTCTCACGCTTGATATAGTATCATATAGACGATCATGAGGAAAAATATCTCAACATATACTCCCTCAGAAAAGCGCGTCGGGTACTCACGGGCTGTTGTTATTAATAACCATATGTATATCACGGGAACAACTGCGGTTGATGAAAGAGGCAACATAAGAGGGAAAACGCTTGCTGAACAAACAGAATTTATTTTTAACAAAATCAAAACAGTGCTTGAACTCGGTAGCTTTTCTTTGAGCGATGTCGTGATAGTACGGGCGTACGTACCGTCGATGAAAAATCTCTTCGAATTTGACACAGTTTTTCATCGCTATTTTAAAACCATCAACCCGTGTTGCACGCTCATTGGAATAAATACATTGTTTAAATCCGACCTTCTGATCGAGATTGAATGCATGGCTGAAAAAGAGC
>JACQMD010000113.1 GCA_016203755.1 Candidatus Roizmanbacteria bacterium | reverse complement strand
TCCATAGACTCTTGCAATATAATCGCCATATGCCGGCACTCACCCATATTTTCCTAAAGACACGAACTCGGCTTATCACCTGAAGGCTCTCCGTATCGTGCTACGGTGCTTGTTATCTGTTCATAAATATCTTTAATTCTTCCGAGCTCCGTTCCCGCATTGCTTTGCAGCTTATAGTTTCCCGATAGTAACGTTCCGCCTGCCTGCTGGCGAAGCAATTTCCCGTCTTCAGACTCTTCATCATATAAGGCTTCGAAGTATCGTATATAGTCTTTATCAGCCTGGGCAGCAGGGTTGGAATTAAGGACAACGTTCAGTCTTTGCACCCGTTCTTCTTCAAGTATCTGCCTCGTACTCCTCGATACCGGATAAAAAAATTTATTGGGATCAGTTCGCCGGGCTCTCCACTGACTCGGGTCTCCGGCCAATGCCCGCTGAACCTCAGCAAATTTTCTCAATTCATCGGGAGTCTGGGCCGAAACCCTCGGCGAAAAAAGTACCAGAAGTAACACTACTATCAGTATCTTTCTTTTATTCATTTTCTGTACATCCTTCCTGTAATGATTCGACTACCTGAGATAGAAGCTGCAAAGCATCTTCATCGTCTTCCTGGGATGAGAAAACGGATACGACCAATCCATTTTTCTCCTGACTGACTCCATACCTTTCACCCGACAGCATTTGATACGAATACATTTCTCCGTCTTTCGTATAGGGTACCCCAAAATCACCTAAGGTTTCAACGATACTGTTGCCCGTCGTGGAGACCGTCACTAACCACTCGGTGGCAAATAGAGCAACGCCATTTTTGTCATCGGACATGACGGTATACGGCGAGTCTATTTGAAATGAGAAATGGCCTTCTCCAAAGCAGACCTGTCCTGCCTCCTGGACGGGAAATGTCTCAAACCTTTTTTCTTCCAAATTTTCATGTAAAACTACTTCTGGTTCTTCGACGGGTTCTGGAATCTGACTTTCTTTTCCTTGAATAACAATGAGTATCCCGAAGCTAAAAATAGCCAATGAGACCAGACCTATCTTTATTTTTTTCTTCGTGTTCGGTGCTACTGCCTCTTTTTTCTGAAGGTCCAGTTGCTGCCAGAGAAGTAATACGGCCACATTCTGGCAAAGAAGCATGAACACCGCTACGATGGGAGCTATGTCATACCATGAAAGAATAAAGGTTCCCGGGCGAAGAGCAAGCATCAGGGCAAAAAGAACTATTGTTGAAAGAAACGTCAACACAGATCCGATTTTGAGGAATATCATTTCTTTCTGGAAAAATAACACAAGGGAGTTCAAAAGAAGAATGAGAAATAACAGCGCCAGGAAATTACCTTCCAAAGCCAATCCTATCCCGCTTAATCCTCCCGGAGAAGACGGAACCCAAGGCAGAAAGGAGAGTATGAGTACCGCGCAAGAAAATCCCAGACTTGCCTTCCGGAGTCGTTCAACCTTTTCTTGAGAAAAGGAAAAATAAAATGTCTTCAGTGCCCAGAAAGAAATAAATCCCCAGAGTACCCAGAAGACTACTGTTTCCATTAATTTATTATGATACTATTGAGAAGTGAAAAGCAAGGGTGAGTTGATAGACGTATACAAAAGACTTAGGACCAACAAAACAATTCAGGATGATGTCAGGGAACACCTTCAGGTGACTTCACACTCGTCGAGTTAAAGGTCAGCAGGTTTCATCCACTGGTAGTACACAACCGGTATGAAGAAGAGCATGATGGTTGAGGCAATTAAAAGTCCCGAAATAATTGCTCCTCCGAGACCTCTCCAGAGCGGATCGGCAAATGTAATGGGCAGTAGACCCAGCACCGTGCAAAGTTTCGTTAAAATAATCGGCTCCATACGGGAGCTGCCGGCATTGGCAATTGCTTCTTTAAACGACATCCCTTCTTTGATATTCAGGTTGATCTTATCAACAATAAACATCGAATTAGTTACCACAATACCGAAAAGAGATAGAATGCCGATGAGCGCTGGGAATGAAAGCGGTGTATTGGTCAAGGCAAACGCTAAAAATACTGACGAGACTGCAAGTGGAATCACCAGCAGTACAATAAGAGCCTGGCGATAGGAATTAAACTGCAAGACCATGGTAACCAGAATGAGAATAAATGCAACGAGCATCGCCTGTAAGATTGAGATGACAGATTCCTGATTTTCCTCATTGATACCGCCTGTTTGCCAGTAATATCCGTCAGGTAAATGTAATTGAGTGGTAAACCGTTCAAGTTCCTGATTAAGCTTTGAAATGTTGTATCCTGTTCGAACGCCTGCAGAAACAGAAAGCGTCCGGCGCTGATCTTCACGGGTGATGCTTGTCGGATTAAATCGCGGCTCAAGTTTCCCCAAAGATACGAGTGGTACTGTTTCACCTTGAGTAGTCGGAATGCGGATTTGTCCAATACTTTCAACAGTGTTGGGCGGTATTTCATATCGAAATATCACTTGTTCTTTCTCTGTGGTCCGTTTATCAAAATTGATCTCATCCAGGGTAAACCCGCTGGTATAGGTGCGCATGGCAAAACTAAGCGCATCAATTGACAGGTTATTTTCTACGAGTCTGTCCGGGTCGGGGACAAAGGTGAGTTTGCTCGGCCCTGGTTTTATTGACTTGTCAACATTAGTAATGCCCGGTTGTTGTTTGAGGTGTTCCATGATCTGATTTGCATACCGGTCAAGCTCGCCAAGATCGCTTCCCAACAGTTTTATCTGAAGATCAGCTCCGGCAGGCGGGCCGCCTGTCAATTCAACAACCAATAAATTGCTTCCGCTCGGCTGCTGCAGTTCCCGGCGAAGCTTTTCCGCCAATTCAATTGAAGATATCCTGTGTTTTTTATCCGCGGGAAGATGAAGCGTGTAGAGGATTGAGGTTGGTTTCTGACCAGTTCCTTCCTGACTCATCGATCTGCCCGTTTCAGCAATAACAAACTCGACTCCTTCATAGTGTCGCAGCTGTTCAACGACAGGGGCAATTGAAGATTTCATTGTTTCAATGCGCGTCCCCTGGGGGAATTCCTGTGTGACGTACAGAAGCGTATAGTCGGTTTTGGGGAAAAACTCATTTTTTACGAGTCCCAGAGGAAGGAGCGAGAAGGCAAAAAGGGCGTATGCAATATTCATAATGATTACTTTTCGCATAGACGATTTTGAGTTGAGGATTTTGATCATCAAAGAAAAATATCCCCGTTCAAGTGTTTTCAAATCGATAAATCCTCGGTCAATCAGTGTTGTTAACCGTGTCGGTAGCGGTTTAAGTAAAGAACTACGAACCATCCATCCAACCCGTAGCACGAGTAGGTACGTTATACCCACCGCGAGTAATACGGGATTTTTCGGAAGGAGAAAAATGAACAGTCCCAGTCCAGAAAGAACTACCAGTATTTTAATCAACAAAACTACCCGAAAGGGTAATTTGGGTTTCAGAATAACAATCATAAGCGGAAGGGTGATAAGGACTGCAATTGCTGTTGATGAAATCATGGTGACCGTTACGACAACAGGAATGGGTTTAATAAATTCACCAATGATGCCTGTTGAAAGAAGAAGCGGGATAAATGACCAGATGGTGGTAATAGTTGTTGACCAGATGGGGACGATTGTGTCTTTCCAGACTAATATGCCTGTTTGGACCGGCGAAAATTTGCCGGTTCGAAAGTAGCGGGTCATGGCAGAAATCACGACAATGGTGTCGTCAACAAGAAGTCCGAGTGTCAGAAGGAATGCAAACAACGACAAAAAATTAATGGACATTCCCAACATATTCATAAACATAAATGCTGAAAGAAAGGTGAGCGGAACGGTTAACGAAGACAAAAGGGCCTGTTTTAGTCCAAGAAATGCCAAAAGCGCAAGAAAAACAAGGAAGATTGTTGTGCGAAATTCACCAAGAAGATCGGTAAATTGCGTCTTAATTTCATCAGCAGTATTTTGGATGGTGGTTACTTCAAACCCATTATGATAGTGATTGATTGTTTCTTCGACTGCATCTTTTACCTGATTACTTGCCTCACCGATCTTTGCCGTGCTGGTTTTAAACACATACAGTACAACAACCCGTTTTCCTTCGTCTGTGTTGGATGCAATCCGGGCCTCATGGATATCCGGTTCCGAGCGTTCCATCAGGGTTGCTATAGTGTCAAGCTTGACCGAAGTATTGTTGACGGTTAATCGCAGATTTCTAATGTTCTCAAGAGTAGTAACGCTTGGATCTATGGTAAAGGAAAATCCGGTATTGGCCGTCTCGAGTATTCCTGCAGGATATGAGGCAACTGCTTTCTGGAGGGTTTGAGAAAGCTGAGCCGCGCTGATACCAAATGCGTCTATCGTTGAAGGATCGGCAGTGACTACTATCTCCTGCGTCTCGAATCCCGATACTTCGACCCGAGTAACGAGAGGAAGTTCATCGATTCGTTGCTGTAATGCTTTGGTAAATGTCATCAGAGATCGTACATCGCCTGATGTTGATACGGCAAATGTCCAAATTGGCTGATCCTCAAAATCAAGAAGCCGAACGCTTGGCGTTGTTGCGTCTTCCGGAAGCTTGGTCAAATCATCTATCGCGCTTTGTACGTCGTCTTTTGCCTTTTCTCCGTTAACGGTTGAGTGGAATTGGATCACGGTTGTTGAGACGTTTTCAGCAGATGTTGAGGTAAGGGTATCGATACCCGTAATGCCCTGAAGTTCATCTTCAATCGGTTTTGTCAGCAGCGATTCAACGTCCCCAGGAGATGCGCCCGGTAATACACTGGTGATAATAACAATAGGAATGTTAATTTCAGGATTAAGCCGCTGGGGTAGTTGGAAATAGCTGACCAAACCAAGGGCGAATATAGTTAATAACAGCAATATGACAATCCGGATGTTGGTTAGGTATTTGGCAACCCATGTCGTTGCCAGTTTCGGCGTAAAGGTTAACCGTTCAAGGTAAGAAGCATAGTGATTTTTCATAGAAGTGCCGCTCTTGTTACCTTTGTAGTTCTACTTTCTCTCCTGCCACTACAGAGCGATCTACTATTACATCCGTATCCCCGGTAATCCCGGAAAGTACCTGTACGTAACTTCCGTAGACTTGTCCGAGTGTCACCGTCCGGCTTTGAGCTATTCCGTCAACAACCGCGTAGATTGCGGCGTCTTGTTCTGTTTGGTACACAGCATCAAGCGGTACAAATGGCATGCTGGTCGAACTTTGTGCCGACCCGACCGGGATATCTACCGATATTAATTGTCCATTGGTTACGTGTGTTGCGGCAATGAGAGCGGGGGCGCCTTTCTGATTTGACGTTTCCTCAAACGTCGGTGTTCTGACGAATGCTTCGGGTAGTGTATACAGTACTGAAAACAAACGTCCGTTTGTCGGCTCGCTTGAGACGTGGTAGGGTGTTGTCTCAATCTGTTGATGACCAAAGGAGAGAATGCTTGGCTCTGCACGATTTATCCCGTCAGCAATATCCTGCGGTACGAGTACTTCAATACTGGCGCTTTGCTGTCTGCCTGAAAAGGTGATAAGAGGTGTTCCGGGACTCACCATCTGGCCAACGTTTACCTGGATTCGTTCTACTGTTCCTACAAACGGCGCGACGGGGAACATAGTAGCCTCCGCAGCTTGAGTCAATAAGAAATTCAGACGGGCAATTTCAAGATTGAGCAATATACTTCTCTCTTCCAGATCGAGTTGTTTGAGCGTGATGTCTTTTCCGAGGTTTGTAAGCTGTGCGGGCGCATGGTCATCGTTTACTGCATATTCAGCATTTTTGAGTCCTTGTTCGGCTGCGTTGATGCCATTAAGAAGCCCAATTTTTTGCTGGAGCAGTATCGTATCATCGGGTTGGGATTCGAGCTGCTCGTTGATAAGAGAAAGCATATGTTTACTTGTATTAATAGCATCTTTTGTTGTTTGAATCGAATCGTTGGTTATCTTTCTTAACTCATCAGCACTGGTATCGGTCTTTTCAGCAACCTCCCGTCGTTTTGCAACGACCTCTTCCTGCAGGGGAAAATTGGCTTTCGCGAATTGAAAACTCGTCTCTGCGATCTGTCGTTGGAGACTTGCCGTATTACCGCCCTGATAATTTGATGACAGACTTACCAACCGGGCACCCTGCTGTACGAGTTGACCTTCTTTTACATCTAATGTAGCAATTATGCCTGACCCCTGGGAAACGATGGTAATAACCCCCGATTTTTCGATTTTCCCTGAAAAGCGCACTTTCGGAGTAGTTCCGATACGGTAAGTGTTCACTTTTTTCGGTTCTACGGGAGATGATTCAGCGGGAGCAGGTGGCTGACCCAGCCAATTTGTAAAGAGTACCAACCCTAAAAGAATTATTAATAACCCAAAGAAACTACGCAGAGGATTTCGGTTTATGACGTGCCGTATAACGTTAATACGTTGTTTGGTTAAGATGAGTATGATTTGGAAGCGATTTTTTGCTGTAGTAACGACACGTTGTATGTTTCGCATGAATGAGGCATTATACGTGAGATTATAGGATATTGCAAGGAAGAATGAGGTGTGGGTTGCATAGGTATGATTCTGTTATGTCTGACTTATCGCATTTTCTATACTATAATCATAGCAGCGGTACGGAAGGAGGTGAATACTTTGAAAAAAATTATTCTAACTGGATTGCTCGTAGGCACTGGTATGCTTGTGTTGAGTTTTGTCGTGAGTCCGCTTCTTACTCTTGTTTTTCCGGCAATTGTGAGCGAATACCAAAATCCCAGTCTCTTTCGTCCGTGGACAGATCCATTGATGATGTTGTATTTTCTCCATCCGTTTACCACAGGTATTATTCTTTCCTGGATTTGGGAAAAGACAAAAGGAATGTTCAAGCAAAAAGAATGGTGGAGAAGGGGAGCAGCGTTTGGTTTAACGTACGGGCTCATCTCATTGCCCGGCATGCTTATTTCCTACGCCACGTTTCCGTTATCTGTTGCTATGGTTGTTTCATGGACGGTAAGCGCGCTGGTTCAACTTATCGGAGCAGGGATTGTATTGGTAAAGATACGGAAATAATGGAGATCAGATATATTTAAGATCTAAGGTGTCGGATTAGATGGCGTTGAAGAGCGCTATAACTTTTATACATCGTCTGATAAACTATACGTGTGGATATTGACGTAGAGAGTTTGCATTATCATTTTTTTTCAAAACCGCTTGTTGTGGGAGGAAAGGCAAAGGAATATTACGGTATTCGTAAATCCGGAGAAGATACAGACTTAATTGTTACCACAAAGGATTATCAGAGGTTAGCCCGTATGTATCCAAATAACCTGAGAGATTTGTGGGGAGATCTGGGTGTGGTCATACACGGTTTTGAAATCTGGAGAACTATCTGTTTATTTGGGTATGATTTTCTTGTCATCGGTGCCATTGAACAGTCTCTATATAAAATAATTTCCCTTGAGAAACTGCTCTTTTTAACTGCAATGGGAGTACAACAACCAAAATATGCACATGATTTAAAGCTGATAGTAAAAAAGATTCTGGATCTGCAATATAAGGATTTCGATGACAGCAAGTATAGAAAATAATCCTTTCAAGTAAAATTCATGGAATATATTACGAATTTTTTCAGATCTTTAGCTGATAGAGAATCAGCAAATCCTGCCCGTGAATTTGCAGAGGAATTAGCATTGTACCGACAAATGAGAGATGTTATTCGTGGCAGTATTCAGCCGCCGCGAAGAGCACTCTATATCGGCATGCATACGGCATGGTCACATCCGCTCACTATTGCCGATGCACATCTTGTCGATGCAGTTGATCCCGCGTATGCCGGTCTTCGGATGAGACCGCAAGATTGGGAAGCGTTCAAAAGAACACCTCCGCGGACTGTTCTTGAGGGGGAGATGCAGACATATCTTATGGAGCAACGGGAATTGTCCGGTATGCAAAAGAAGATGCAACGATGCCTCGGAAGGATTAAAAAAGAAGTGGATAAAACAGACGGAAGTGTAAATCTCACTGCTCAATGGGAAGGATATAGACGAACTTATCGTTTACTGCCAGACAGTGTAGAAGAATATATGGATCATAACGGAGGGACGTATCCTATTATTATAATGCACCGGACATTTCCGGGGGTTCCCGCGTGGCGTGGCATACTAAGAGTTCTTGAGCGTGACGGATATTTGTTTACCTCAGGATTTGGGAGAGAACGGGGAAAGGATATTGAGGAAACCGTATCGGGAGTATCGTCTTCAACGCTTCCACTCTATTTTAGCCCCGAAAGCATAGGATTGAGTGAGGTTACAAAATTGGAAGGAGAGACACTGTTTAGGAAAACAGGCGAAGTATCCGATGAACAGACAGGAGCAATCCTTCGTGCGGGAGGAGAACTTGATCAGATCGTATACCTTCCTGAAGTTATCGAAATTGTACAAGAGGCGTTAAGGAGAGATCAAGATGGTACTATTCTTGAGTTCTATCCAAGAGCCCGTGAAGCAATACCTATTTTCTGGACTGAGCAACTGCTCCGTCAGCATTTGGAAGTAATACTGACATCTGTATCAGTACACACGACGGCTGTCCAGCGGAAAGTAGCATTGGCAACGTTTTCCGAGCAAGTGCGGACGGACACGCAGGAAGTGAAGGAGGATCGGTCGTATCACGACTATTCAATACGCCATCTCCAACAGTATTATCAGGCAGCAGGTTACATCGAAAGTGAGACTGTGAAGGAGTTAACTCTTTCCTATTTGCATCGACTCCAGCAGGCCATTTCCAACCTTCACGTATAATGCTGCCAGAGCGGAAAAGTTGCTGTTCTTGCGGGTGGTATACTTCCCTCATATGGATGTTACGAAGCGGAAGAAAGAACTGGCATTACTCATTGTTCAGGCTCGTAAGGTCAAGGCACTTCCGTATAATAACCCGGATAAAGATCTTTGGAGACAGCACGCAAAACTATTTCTAGGCAATTCCTTTGGTTCGGAATATGAAAAGATATTCGATGATGCGCTCTGGTGGGGAGAGGGGCCGTTTCAACAAGATCAGTACCATATACTGCATGAACAGGCAATGACCAGGGCAATACGTTATTTGATAGCTCTCAAAGAAGAAAAACCACATACATCTCATCAAAAACTTTCAAAAAAAGACAGAGAAGCATTGAAATCCTCTTACGAACACATTGTTATATCCAATGTTTCAGGAGGAAATTTTGTGTTGGGTAATGCGACCATTGCACAGGTTACCGTACATGACATGGTAACGTTACTGCGAAAAGAAATAGAGAAGAGTATTCCTGATACGCCAGCCAAACAATCAGTGTTAGATAGTCTTCGGGAGATCACAGAAAATGAAACATTTGCAAATATCGCCGGAGCATTACTGGGACAGTTACTGAAATAGTTATCTATTGTTTACTTCGACGGGAAAGATACCCTAAGTGTTTCTCTTTTTCCTCTTCAAATGCTTTTGGATCGGTGCCCAGTCGTGCGATCATGCGTGTTGCATACTGCGCGCCCAGATAATGCGGCATCATGACGTATGAGGCACCTGCATGGTACAACTCTTGGGCTTCCGGTATTCGATGGGAAAGGACTATGATAATAGCTTTTTCATTTTCTTTCCTGATATGCCGAGTAAGCAATAGACTTGTTTTGACATCAGGTATTGTTGCGACAACGAGTTTGACTGATTCGAAATCAAGTTCATTGAGGAATTCGGTGTCTTCTGCATCACCATACAAGCAGGGTAGTTCTGACTCTTGTAATCGTTTAATTGATTCAGGATTGAAATCAACTACTACAAATGGTTTCTCAAGTTTTTCAAATGCAGAAACAAAATCTTCTCCCACGCGGTCATACCCAAATAGCATGACATCATATCGTTTTCGCGCCCCTCCCGATTCGTGATTATTAGTCCTTAGTTCAAGAAACTTCAAATACTTTTCAAGCCGCCTATAGAGCGTGTCAGAATAGAGAATAAGGTAGGTGGATCCGGCAATAGTTACAAGCCCCACCATGGTGATCAAAGAAAGTGTTTCTTGTGACAGATGTCCTAAGTTAAATCCAAGCGTTGCCAAAATGAGCGAAAACTCACTGATTTGGGCTACCGTTAGCCCTGCAAAAAATGCCGTTCTCCGTTTGTATCCGAGTACATTCATAAGTACGATAACAATAATTGGATTGCCAATCAGAACAAACAACGAAAGTACCATGGCAGGAAGTAAAAGAGAAGTAATGCTGTCTATATTCATTTGTGCACCAAGCAGAACGAAAAACAGCACAATGAAAAAATCCCGAAGTGGTCGGAGCCGCGCCCCAACTTCAAGAGCAAACGGGGTTACAGAAAGCGCAACCCCGGCAACGAGCGCGCCGATTTCAACTGAAAAGCCTAAGGTGTAAAACGCTGACGCAAGTCCGAGTCCCCATGCAAGAGAGAATAAAAAGAGAAGTTCCTGTGAGCGGGCAAGAAATGAAGAAATAGCCGGAAGAATAAATGTGCTGATAGCATAGACCATGGTAAAAAGCCACATGCCTTTAATAAGAAGCATTGCAATTGATGCAATAAGGCCGGTGTCGCCGTTTGTCTGAAGTGTTGCAATAACAAGCAGAATAATTGTTGCAATAACATCCTGTACCAGTAAAAACCCGATGGCGATTTTGCCGTAGAGTTTTTGCACATCGCCCCGATCGGAGAGGAGTTTTAAGATAATAATCGTACTGCTGAAGGTGAGCGCGATTGCTACATAAATGGCTGCGATACGATCAATGCCCAAAATAAGGGCAATGATAAACCCGATAACAGAGGTGAAAACAACCTGTCCGACTCCGGTAACCAGCGATACTTTTCCAACTTCGCGAATAACGGTCGGGTTGAGTCCCAGTCCGACGACAAACAACAAAACCGTGATGCCGATTTTTGAAAAAAGCTCGACGTGGTCTGTTGCATGAAGAAGATTAAGCGCATGCGGGCCAACAAGTATGCCGGTGATGATATAGCCGATGATAAGCGGTTGTCGAAGGAGCCGGACAAGTATTGCCAGTAGTGCCGTAATCCCGATAACAAGACTGATTTCAATAAACGGTGCCATGAGAGTCAGTATAGCTGGTGTCAGGCAATGGTTGCAAGTTTATAGAGAAGTGTTGCTACGATGCCGATAGTATATGAAGCAGTCAAATAAAATAGAACAGGAAAAGCACGAAAGTTATTTCTTTGGTTGTTAAGAAGATACAATCCAAGCACAGTAACACTTCCAAAAAATATCAAATCAAGTCCCGCCGGCTCAAACGCAAGATTTGCAAAAATGCCAAGGGCTATAAAGAGACTGTTGATAAGAATAAATTTAAGATCGCGATTTGTTATCTTGTCTTTCCGCGGAAACAGATACTCAATCCCCATGAGCGAAATATTAAGTGCAATAAACCCGAGGTAATACATGATATGGGAAAATTCATCATCGTTATACGAGATAATATTGCACAAAACAGATTTTATTTCTCCGGCGTTGCAGAAGCGGGTATTGAGATAATTCGTCACCTCGTGATCTCCCGATCCAGCTCCAAACAAATACACACCTGTTATGAAAAGAATGTTAAATACGAGTAGTTTACCTTCCGGAGTTTTATGAAACGGCAGATGACTTGCGAGAGATTTTTTTTCAACTGAGTTTTGCTCAACATTTTTCTTGAGAAGATAGTACAGGAGTACGCTTATGAGTGGAATGGGGATCATGGCATTAAAATCAAGCCAGCGTAAAAACTCAAACGGCGCTAAATATCCGCTTGTCCACGGAGTGAGACGATTGAGTGAAAGCAGAATAATCGTTGCTGATAATCCGCTAAGGATGAGGTGTACTTTTCTCATACTGATTAAGTACAAGTATACAATAAAAAATCTTTATTGTCTCCAAAGACGCAATTCTTTAACATGAGTAAAATGTTTGTCGTCGCTTACCAAAACTGATCTGGTCTCTATTGCGTGTGCTGCAATCCAAACATCATTTGTAGGAATTGGTGTGCCTTGCTTTACGAGTTGCATCATAATAGTGCCGTACAGTTT
>JACQMD010000116.1 GCA_016203755.1 Candidatus Roizmanbacteria bacterium | reverse complement strand
TATTTCATCCGTCACACACACTATCATAATCCTGACGATATCTATGCATTCCATTTGCCGATGTATCTTTCACCGCAAGGAAGGCAACACGCAGTTCGTGTTGGCAGGTGGTTTGTTGAACAACAAATTGGTAGTCTTCCCATCTACGCAAGTCCTATTGTTCGATGTGTTCAGACTGCAGAAATCATAGCATCCGCGACTCATGCTTCCATAACGCTTGATAAACGCCTCATCGAAACGTCGCTTCCCAATCTTCAGGGCAAGAAAAAGCCAGATAAAACTCCGTGGATTCTCGAAGAAGAAGATCCTTCACGTGAATCCCGGCAATCAATTTTAGCAAGAATCCTGGATTTTTATAATGAAAAAATTGCGAAGGGAAACGATTGTATTGCTGTGTCACACGGCGATGCTCTCACGATTCTCTATTATCATCTTTCCCATAAACCTCTTCCACTATACCTTTGGGGGCCGGATAACAATGACAATGTCATTAATAGAGGCGAAATACTCAAGATTGAATTGAAAGGCAAAACCATTCATTCACTCTCGCGGATAAAAGTTTGAACCCGCGTCTGCTTGACACACAAAAAAGCTTATAGTAAAATACATGGATTATGGCAGAAACTCCTGTTTGGTTTTTTGGAAGTAAAGAGGAAGTCGGTTTTTTTGACTATACCCCTTTTTTTATCGAAGTTACAAATTATTCTCCTCGTGGAGATGAACGGACACCTATAATAAATAAAGTAGTGAGATATCTCGATGAATGTAAGGTAGGAAGAAAAGATCCCCGTGTTATCAGCAATGTAGTAGGTGTAAAATTATTTAATGAAGGGTTGTACACTGAGGCCGGGCAATGTTTTGCGTGGTCATACGAGCAGTCAGATGACTTGCTCAATTTCCTCGACATGAAAGTCGTTGAGTATGGCATGAATTTTATAAATGCTGCCATAGGTGTAAAACGAATACTTGACGATTCACCTGCAAAGAGACGGTTTCTCAATGATAAACGTGGTCGTATTGCCCAAGTGGGTAACCATTTTGTGCTGCTGGAAGCTGTTATCAATGGTCAGAAAGAACCAAACAACGAACTCATGGCTAAACTTAAAAAATTTGAAGATTTATGTAATGAATTACTAGCGCCTCCTCAAGCTGCCGATACAGCTGCCGAGCCTAACGTACAATCCAACGGATCCGATGCGCCGGCATCGCCGTCAGCATAAATAACTTTTATGAAATATGAAGTTTTAGCATCAGCAGCGGAGGTGAGCAATCTTTGGAGCGGTGCAATGGTATTTGCCGAAGCACCGGTTGATGTGCGTTGGAATGCACTATATCCTTCCGATATCGCTCTTGCTGCAATGGCAGTTGTACCTATGGTTGCGGCGGCGGTTCCTGATGAAGTAGCAGCGCGTATGCGTGAAGTCACAATTTATGATCCTCAACCGTTAGCTGCTGGTCTACCTACCCTACCACTCGCTGCACAGCCTGCAACTTATGAAGAAGAGTTGCAAATTGCATTGAGGATGGCTGATGTGTTTTATATAGGTTAACCTTCTGCATATTTTGATACGATTCCCAACAACTCTTCTGAGTTAAATGGTTTTGCCAAAAAAGCCTCAGCCCCACAATCTCTTACCGATTGTTCGGCGGTAGGATGTGCTGAAATCATAATAACCGGAATTTGACTTGTATGCCTATCCTGTTTTAGCCGGTGACAAATCCGTCGCCCGTCGGTTCCGGAAATAAGTACATCAAGAAGTATAACATCAGGTTTAAAACTCTCGATTTTGTGGTAGGTCTCATCGCCTTTCAAAGTCGTTTCAACGACATACCCTTCAAGCTCGAGAATAAGCGAAATTGCATTGCTAATTCCCTCATCGTCATCCACCACGAGAATTTTTTTAGAAACTGCTGACGATAGCATGCTATCAGTATAACAAATTACGAGAATAGTGGTATCCTGAAATAAAATGTTGAACCGCTACCCTTCGTACTTCGAACACCTATTGTTCCTTTATGTAATTTGATGATTTCTTTTGAAATATAGAGTCCCATTCCCAACCCCGGAAACGTTTTTTCCTGCGAATCCGTCACCTGATACAGACGATCAAATATCTTTTTGTGCTGATCTTTGGCTATGCCTATGCCATAATCTGTTACTTGTACCGAAACATATACGTCTTTTTTCTCCACCGCTATTTCGATAGGCGTGCCGCCAGGAGAATACTTTGCGGCATTGGTAATAAGGTTAGTAAGCACCTGTGATATACGAACTTTGTCTGCAAGCACAGTCAGAGGTTGTATGCGAACTATGGTAATAGCATGGTGTTGTATTGTTACTTGCAATTCCTCAACGACTTGAAAAACGAGCTGGTCGATACGCAGGATTTCTTTCTCAATAATCATTTTTCCCGTATGCAGTCGGGAAACATCGAGAAGATCATTCACAATATCCTGCAGTCGCTCTGTCTGATCTTTAATACTTGTCAATGTCGTGGTGACTCTTTTATCATGATACTGCTCGGTGAGGTTTTCCAGTACTTCAAGATAGAGTTTCATACTGGTGAGTGGTGATCGCAGCTCATGCGACGCCATATTGATAAAGTCATCTTTTCGTATCTCAAGTTCTTTTTGTTGGGTAATATCATGAATAATTGAAGCTACTGCGATGACTTTTCCTTCTTTGTTATGAATTGCGGATGTATGTACTTTCACGGTTAATGATTTCCCCTCCCGGTTAACAGTTTTTTCCAGGTCAGTGACCGTTTTACCTGTTTTGAGCGTTTTTGCAAGAGGCTGCAACGCAGAGAAGGTATTATTCCGCAGAATGTGATATCCATAGGGGATTTGTATATGGAGCATATCCTCAAGTTGTTTATTGACCAGCATAACTTGACCGCTGCTGTTGGTGATAATGACTCCCACTGGTAACTGTTCAACAATTGCCTGTAGCCTTCGTCCCAGATCGGTTTCCTGTTCAATATGGATATCAATTGTTTGTTTCAACCATCCGATAATATAGGCTAAAATCAAGTAAATCAGGCCTAAAATAAAAGCCGTTTCCCATTGTGTCGATTTTTCGGCAGGAGTAATATTGCCAGTATTTATGATATATCCATAATAGATAACGGTGACGATCGTTGCGGCAATTCCTCCGCGGATGCCGTCACGAAATGAAAAATAAATAATGAGCGGAGGGAAAATAAACAGTGCTGGCAAACCGACCACTTCGGGATCCTTTGCGATTATGTGTGCATAGATTTCGATCGAAATCATAAAAAGGAGGGTGATTGTAGTCGATAGTAGGATTGAATAGTGTTTATTCCCCAAACGGGCAATTGGATTGAAATAGGCAAGAAGTCTTCTCATGCGAGAATATTCAAAATGCATACTATTATATTGTGAGACTGTTTTCAAGAAGTTGAGACCGCCGCTTGAACGTTTGAATGGTTACTGCCAACAATCCAATACTCAGAAGCATTTGTATGCCGGACAGCACCGCATGAAAGTGATGATCAATAAACAGCACCGGATAGGTATAAATTAACCACGCGGAAATACCGGAGAAAAGCAGTGCTCCCGGAAGGAACAGTTTCATCTCTTTTACCTGCTGGGTATACATGTGTTGGAAAAGGGCTCTTCGGGCCGCATTTGCGATAAAATCTTTCCGTCGTCTTCTAATCATGAGCAAGTCGTACAAATATAACAGTCCCGAAATAATCAGAAATACGAACCCAAACACAAACCACTTCAGAGGATTCGTAACATGATTAAACGCCATCACCTCAACAAAACTTGCTAAAAAATAAATACATGTATGGACTATATCAATAGGCCAGTTGATAAAACTTAATGCGTGGAGTACTGCCTGTGACCAGAAGATAAGGATTAATATAAAGGCAGATACAATGGCAAACCAGTATTCGACCTGTAGCATAGAAAGCGGGGTGGACGCGGCAACGGCAAGCATCTGAAGTGCCATTCCCTGGATGACGCTTATTACTAAAAACTCAATCTCTACTGCATAGTTTTGTAATACTTTGTTTATACCCGGTTTCATTGATTGATTTATATTGTAACACAAGGTTGTACGAAGCGATTTAATTCTCCTTCGCCCGTTTGAGGTTGTCGTTGAAGGTAAATGAGGAAGGGTCGAGTGAGACTGCTTTCTCAAATGAGGAAATTGCCCGCTGCTCCTGACCCAGATACCAATATGCAAGACCCAGATTGTTATGACACCACGCGTATTCCGGATCAAGCTCCACGCATTTTTGCGCATAGGTGAGTCCCTGCTGGTAGTTTTCCGCATCAAATTCTATTGCTGAAAGCGTCACATAAGGACCTGCGTACGTAGCATCTAGTGAAACAGCCATGAGTAAATCTTCTTTGGCTTTTGTGCTATTACCTAGTTTATAGTACGCAAGTCCGCGCCAATAGTATCCTATTGCCCGTTCATAATCGGAGGCAGCAAGCTCAAGAAGTTTTTCTGCCGCGTCTTTTTGTTCGGTATATTTTCCCTGGCTAAACAGCAATTTGGTTTGGGTTGATTGTTCGTTATACTCGGTATCTCCGGGAAGAAGTTTTTGTATTTGTTCTTTCACTTTTGGATCGGTAATGACCCGATTGTACCGTTCATAAAACGACTGGAGCCGGACACGAGTCTTCTCGCTCTGCTGTCGGTACTCCTCCATCGCCTTATATTCTCCCTCTGTTAGCCACTGGTTTTTTTCAACAAGACTTCTCATCTGTGTCGCAGTGGTTAACAGCGTTGACAATTCATCAATAAGAATTTGGGCTTCCTGCTGATCAATTTGTGAGTTGAATTTTAAATCCTGAAGCGCTGAGATGATAGTGCTTATTACTTCAATATCGCGTCGCCACATATTGACCGTATCATCCGAATAAGACGGATTGGTGGGCATGGCAAGAACAACAGAAATAACAGGAAACCGGCATTGACCTTTCTCGGCATCGGTAACGCCAACTCCTACTTCGTAGTACTGTTTCGAAAGAAATTCAGACTTGTAAAGCGGCGATTCTTGAATTTGCGCCACAAGGTCTTTCTCAGAAAGCGTACCATACGTGACCATCTCATTTACCTGCAAATATTCATAATCAAATTCATTCATAAGCGTAGTCACTGAACTCTCGTGTTGTTTCCAGCTATCAAGATTGGTTGCGATGATGGTTGCACGGCGTCCGGCTATTTGGTTTAAAATTGGATTCGAACGAAGCCTGTCCAGATCTTCTTCTTTCTCTCTTAACGAATTAATTCCCTGCACAAATGTCGTTGGATCAATCGTGGTTTCGCTGTCAGATCTTATACCCATTGGTGAACCAAATTCGGGTGCAACGTCTGTTTTTATCACACCGTCAATATCTTTCAAGGCAACAAACCCCACGATTCGCGAGTCTACGCTAACGATTCGGTTGTCTCCCATGACCATCACATGGTCTTTTGGGATCTTGTAGATTTCGCAATCAGTCAAAAAGGTGTTGCCGTAGGTCGGAGCATGTTGGTAGATATAATCTTCTTTCAACGCAACCTTGTTTATCATGACAGAACCGTTCACGATCGAAACTTCCTCACCGGCAACTCCTATTACCCGTTTGAGATAGTGCATTCCGCTGGTTTCAATATTCTGAAATGAAACAATATCACCTCGGGCTATACCGTATTTTTTCGGGCTGTTAAGCGTAATGGTTACTCCGTCCTGGATGGTGGGTAACATCGACGTGCCGGACACCGGGACCTTGGTTAATCGGTTAGTAATGCCCCAATCATACAGGACTATTTTGGAAAAAGTCACGGTCCCCGTATAGGCGGT
>JACQMD010000118.1 GCA_016203755.1 Candidatus Roizmanbacteria bacterium | reverse complement strand
CATAATACATTATACTTTATACTATAATCGCGCCCTTTGTCCAATCTCCGACTCAATCAACTCACGCGATTTTCCATATTTGAGAGCTGACAACTTCTTGATTGCATCAGCCACTTTCATGTTGGACGCCCGTTTCTCCGCAGCCATATCACGCGTCATATCCATGCTAAACGGCGGTACCGGCTCGTTATTGACCTGTGTCTTGATATACGCATGAAATCGCTCAACATTAATAAGATCATTTTCGTTAAATATCGGCTGGAACTCACGCTGTAAGTATGAACCGTCATTGACGCCGACGCGAAATGCAACGAGTGTTCCGACGTTACCGAAAATGGCATTTTTGATCTCTTCATCCATTTGCCCGATAAACTGGTTGGCGACGATGAGGTTAAGCTTGTATTTCCGGGCCTCTGAAAGAATCTGGGCAAAGTCAGGTGTTGCAAAATTTTGAAACTCATCGACATACAGGTAAAAATCTTTTCGCTGATCCTGCGGCATATCTGCCCGGCTCATGGCGGCAACTAAAATCTTTGGTACCAATACCAACCCCAGGAAGTTGGAATTTTCCTCGCCCATGCGGCCTTTGGAAAGATTTACCAGTAGAATTTTTCCTTCATCCATTACTTTTCTGAAATTAAACGCGCTTTTACTTTGGCCGATAATATTGCGCATCGTAACATTGGTCACGAATCGGCCAAATTTTGAAACAATATAGTCGAGCGTTTCAGATTTATGGAAATCGGATGTTTGCGCGATCTGGTCTGTCCAATAGCGCCGGATGACCGGATCTTTGACCCGTGGCAAAATCTCCTGGACGTATTTTGAATCGGTGAGGGCTCGGACTACCTCAACAAACGTTGCGCCTTCGTCACTCATCACCGTGAGCATGGCGTTTCGCACCGCGTGTTCAAAGCGGGGACCGATGATGCCGGTTTTCATCGGGTCGTAGAGCTTGTACATAAGACCAATGATTGATGTGGTGACCAAATGTTTTTGCTCCTCTGTTTGTGCCTCCAGCAGATTGAATCCCATGGGTCGCTCGGTATTTGATGGATCGAAATAAATCACATCTTCTGCCCGTTCAGGCGGGATAAGCGGTAGTATCTCCTCAACCAAATCGCCGTGCGGATCAATTACCGCCAGCCCTTTCCCATTTTTGATATCCTGTAAACTCATACTCTTTAAGAATTCTGATTTTCCGACACCGGTTTTTCCGATAATATACATGTGACGGCGCCGGTCATCATCGCTGAGATACACATCTTTTATTCCTCCTCTATAACGTGATCTACCGAGAAACAATCCTGATGTTGGCAAGTGAGCAGGGGCTGGAGCGCGCTTTGCGTTGAGCCAGAAAATATGGGGGGTCTCTATACTTTTATTAGGAAAATGGAAAACCGTAGCCAACTCTTCGCTGCTCAATATCGAATGCTGTTTTTTCATGAAACTCGTCAGCGGGAAATGGCGGTAAATAAAATCAATCATGAAGAGCTGTTTGATGCGAATCTTGATACCGGAAAATTCATTCAAATTACTCGTGTATTGCGTGAAGGTGTTCACTAAATTGTCAAGATGCATATCAGCCTGTTCTTTGGTTGGGGCTGAAACGACGATCCGGACCAATGTATCAAAACCAGGTTTACTGATTTTACTGTTAATTGCTTCAAGATCCCGCTGTTCTGTCTTAAATTCAGCTTCTTCCGGTGATGCTTCTTTTTTCTTTGTCTTTGCTATAAACTCTCGCCCTTCTGATTTCCATGCGCTGCCTGCAGGAGAAATGATAAGTTGAATGGCCACTCCTTCTCCTGCTCCCATTTTGGAAAGGCTTGCGGTAACTGAGGAGAGCGGATCGGTGGGCAGATCTTTGTAGACTTTGATTGGATTATAATCATCGTTTTTCAGCCGGAGTGCTTTAAACGCCACTTTTCCCGTTCGAGAGAAAATATTATATTCCTGCACCTCGTGGATATCTGCTCCTGGATACGCACCGTAAATTTGCTTTTCCATAAGATCCCTGAATTTTTTCGGCACTGAGACATAGAACCGGATATCTCCCGGAGTTGCCACCATTTCAAAGGTAAAATGCACCTGCCCTGTGATTCGTGTCTTCCATCCGCTTTTGCGAAGTGACCCGAAAGAGGAAAAAAACTGCTCCGCAGCATCAATTTTTATTTCATTGTCTTTTGGCACGGCAACCTGCAACAGTACGTATCCCAGCGCCTGCTCTTCCCGGTGTTTGATACGCAACCACAGAAGCACGGCATACCCAATTGCTAAAATACCCAGGAACGCCGCCGCCAAGACAAGCGTAACTACTACTACTATTTCTGCTTTATAGAGAATGTCTGCAATAAAATCGTTTTCCATACTAATGCGTCAACCGTAAATCGTAAACAGTAAATTGCAGTTTTAACAAGTGTATCTTTACGATTGACGGTTTACGATTTACGCTTTGCTATTATATGTCCCTCACCCGTATAAAATGTGCCCCTACCTTTGCAAGATGCATATGTAACCGTTTGATCTGCTTCAAACACCATTCAGCCAGCCAGCGAAATGATGTTGAAAAATCCGATTGCAATCCTGCCCCGATTTGATCATCGGTCAGCGGAAGTTGCGGCGTATTCTGCGCAGGTGCAGTAACGGGCGTATACTGCGGAGCATTGGTAACGCCCATTTGTTTCAAATCGGGTGGCAACTCAATCGTTTCTCCTACCTTTTTTAGATGTGGCGACACTTCTTTCGGAATCTGAAATTCCGGGACAGTTTCAATGGGCGCCTCCACAATTGTTGGCATTTCAACCTCTTTACTCCCGCCAGACTGTTGAGTAGCTGGCTGTTGTCCTGCTGGCTCAGATGAACCGGGCT
This sequence comes from Candidatus Roizmanbacteria bacterium, assembly GCA_016203755.1. Lineage (GTDB taxonomy): Bacteria > Patescibacteriota > Microgenomatia > 2-01-FULL-40-14 > JACQMD01. Next base: position 6,225 of record JACQMD010000118.1, on the reverse strand, counting down.
GGGAAGAAGTATCCATGGAGCTATTATACTCAATTTCCCGAAGCGCTTGCAACGAGGACGAATAATTTGTGGTGTTTTGGGCTATTGTAACGATTCTGTATAATAGTCAGACTATGCCGGAAACTCAAGCGGGATTAACACAACAATTTAATACTTTAAATAAACAATATAAGCAGGCACGTGATAATGGCGACACAGAAAAAATGAATATTATTCTTGATCAAATGAATGTAGTTACCTCAAAGATGGAAGGTAAAGGTGTGTTAGTTACTACATCTTCTGCCGAATCAAAATCCCCACCACCAGGTTGTCTTCCTGCTTTCATTCTTGCTCCACTGTTATTTTTGTCTAACCTTACAGGAGAATCAACCCGCACTACTTCAGTTTATCCGAATTTGCCTCCCGCACCAGTGAGCGGGCAAGAGCAACCATCGGGTCAATCAGCCGGATCCCAAACAGCTCCTTCTCAGGGAGCGCAAGCGGTATTTCAGTACAGCCCAATATCACTGCCTCCGCCTGCTGAGCTTTAAGGAGTTGCACATATTGCTCAAATCTCTTTCTGGCTTTTTGGGTCACCGGAAAAACAGCTTTTATCCCCCACTGTTTATCATAAATAGTCTCGTGCAATTCTTCCTGCAAATCTTGAGGCACTTGGATAACTTCATAGTTCATAGGTTCGAGTATTTGCTGGTATACGCCAATAGTTCTTGTTCCAGATGTCGACATAAGACCAATTTTCCTGACGCCGGGAATTACCTGTTCAATCATTGTTGCCGTCTCCCGAATCATATGCACTACCTGTGTATTTGGAAGTGTGCCAATAAGCGAAGTAAATTCATCAAAAATCCTGGGCGCATGAAAGGTATTACAGGGAATACCAATGGCTAGCTCTTCGCTTAATAATGCTTGCCCGATTGGTTCGATAACTCGAAACATTTCCTTAGCCGGATTTATTTCCGTCTTTCCCTGCAAATATGCAGTCCTGTCCGGTATATATGAGGAAAATGACAGATGAATTACCCGCAGATGGTCCTGATCTGTCCCGTCAGTTTTGGTATGCTGAATAATGTGTTCGTGCAACTTTACTCCCGCCATGGGACCTACCCCCCCGCCGATGACGATAATCTTCTCCTGTTTCATAGATTTATCAGATAGCAGTATATCACTGGCGAACAATGAGTAGTTTCGGTACAATGAATACGTTCATGCAAAAGAATACAGGTACAAAATGGTGGCGACGATTACTCAGAACCACGCTCGTAGTACTATCGACACTCCTTCTCACTATACCTTTCGACAACTCATTCCAGCTATTGCATACCCCATTCAGACTACAATATGTTTCCGTACTACTGGGTACCCTCCTGGGAGGAATCCCGGCAGGGGTGGTCATAGGTTTCATACAAACACTGTTTGATGTAGGATTTCGGCTAAACAATCCGGTCCTGTATACAGAAACCATCATCTTTCTTGTAATTGTTTCTGTATTCACTGTGTTACGCAATCGACTCCATACAAAAAACAGAATATTCTTCTGGCTCATCATTACCGCAATTCTGTCCGTGACCGTGATAGTAACCACGCTTATAATTAACCTGCTTTGGTTTGGTCAACAGCCGCACCAAGGAAGTGCCGAATCGTATGTTCTTCAGAAAATCATGTTCCAACTCACCAATGATGATCCCATCAAACAACTTCTGCTCATTTCTTTCGTCAATATGGCAGCATCCGTGACACTGATACTCCTGTTACGTCGGGTACTGAATCACTTTATCAGGTCAAAATTCTGGCTTCTTGGTGTCATCAGTTCAGCTGTTTTTGTGGCTTGGGTTGCTACCATTGTTGTTATTGCGTATCCGCAAGTAGAACAGCAGGTGCAGACTGACCAGTTACTCAGTGTTCAACAGTCAGTACGGGCTGAATCATTTACTCCCCGACCGATATCTGTTGTACCGGCCGGGAGTATCGATCCACTGGCCAAGATAGTGTATCAACTACACCTACCCGAAGAAGACACGCAGATTATCCGTCACGCTACGCTGCTTCAAGAAAAAGAAGATGAAGAAAAGAGCCGACGGGAATTTACTACCAAAGTGCAAAAACAATTGTTCGAAACCGATGACTCAATACTATTTAGGCTAGATAATAAGCTGCATATTTTGAATAAAAAGAACAAGCAACAGATCACCATTGATTTTCCGCCGGAAGTAATTCCAGCAGAACCAAACGTACGACTTTATAGAATTAATTCACAATACCTTATTGCCAATATAACCGGTGAGGATACATCAAAACAGACTAACCTCATTGTTGATTTACAGGCAAAACGCATGCTCACCTTTCCTGATTTACAGTGCGAAACAACACCGTGCTATATATATTTCGCCAAATCATTTTCACCAAACAACTTCCTGCTCATCCAAAATAAAGATCTGCATACGGGTTGCTTCACCACGTATAGACTGTCCGGCTCTCCGCTTCTTCTCAAATCCCTTTTTACATATGGCACCTCATGTGCAAGTCAGGAATCCCGGCAGTATATTGGCGTGCTGGGAAAGACACACTTTTTCTCAAAAACCAACCGGTCGCTTATAACGTACCACGAGACGACTGGCGCTTATCATATTCTTATTGAGGAAGATCAGTTTCCTAACAATAGTAATCAAATACTCATTGACGAAACAAACAAAAAACTCTACCTGATAGAAAACTGGCCGGAAGAGCTATTGGAAGGCTGGGATACCGATCCATACGTTATGAACCGGATTAAATACTACGAATACGACGTAGTCCGAAATACCCTCTCCGCTCAAAAAACAGGTATTCCGCCTCATGAAGAATATCCATATCTCCCTTTTCCGCCAGTTCTCTCAGTACCGTCCATCAACCCGGACCATATCGACCAATACTTTACAGTCAAGAGCTCCATCCTTCCCGTCAACATTGATCATGTCGAAGTAGAGGATAAAAACACGTTGCTCGTTGATTTTGATGGCGACTCGCTGATGTACGACGGAAAAGCGATTGGGAAAAGCATCGAATCGGCAGTAGAAGAGTTACCACCGTATTCCGTATCAAAGCTACTTATGCTGAATGCGCATACGCTGATGTTTGAATTAACGCAACCGCGTCCAAATCCCGAACCGGGAGAACATGTAAACCGACAAACAATCCCCAAGCGGGTAGGGATGTTTGAAACGGATTCAGGCAAGCTTTCTCTGATCGGTGAGTCTCTTCCGCTTTTTCTGGACGCGGTCGATCCCGTATCACACACCGTTCTAACGCACCTACCCATCTACCACTATTATAGTCTACAGGTTTTTAACACAGGTTCATTGTATCGGCTGATCAATCTGGAACAAAAAAAGATTGTCAATCAGTTCATCATAGATGACGATACTTCTAATTACGGCCCGGATAAACCGGAACTTGTGGGCCCCAATATGTATCCGCTCCTTGAAAAACTCTCGGAAAAAAACCAGTACTGGACAGCGGATAGTACACAGAGGAATTTAACCTTTGCCAATGCCACGTTTTCGATACATCCTGAGGATTTTTCTTGTCAGAACAATCTATGTTTGTTTACCGTTTTGATTGAACCCCACACACTCAAGCTGGAAAATAACCAGCGGTATGAAACGAAAACACAACGATTTCAGATTGATAATTCTACGAAGGTCACTGCAGTGAATAGTGATCAATAATAACAAATCCAAGAAAATCAGGCATACTCGAAAGTTCTATGAAATACTTCATCGGTCAACATTCTACTTGCTCCGAATGCAATATAGTTAGTGGCGTTAATAACAGATGAATCGTATGTTAGAATTCTTCTCGGATTTCGCTCCGCCATTCCCCACATCCATATCATTAAATCATCTTCGGTATTTAGTGATTCAAAGACACCATACTTACCTCTTGGAATAGATAGATCATCGATAGCATTTAGTGTACACGATAATACCGGAGCCATTGCGGAGATTCTTTGTGACGTTGCCGAGACAACAAGAGGCAAATGTGGAACGATTGCCATAACAACATGATCGGGTTTCATTCCGTGAAGACCTTTGACGTCAGTGACAATCTGAGGATTAGTGTTAAGAATTGCGCGTAAATTCCGATGCGTTTGAACTGCCCTCTGAACAGCACTATCATCGACATATTGATATAATGCCGGATTTTCTACAAGCATTTTCAGAAGCAAATCTTCCGGGAAATTCGACGGCTCATCAACAGACCCCATAGATGACCATTCACGATTACCTTCCATAGAATTACACTTTTACGTTGATTGTATCAAATAGAGGCAAGCCAAAACGATATTGAATTTACAAATTACGTTTAAAACATACTATTTAAAAGACACAGATAACGACACCAGCTTTGCCACTTTCTCGAGTAGCATGGCAACATCTGAAAGCGGAACTGGTATTCCTTCTCCTTCGCCATACGCTGGCCGGCCATCCTCCCCAATCCCTGGCCAGGCAACCCATCCACTCCCGGCTTTTCCATACATCATTTTTATTGCGGAATTTTCGTCAATGGTATATTCACTATAACTGTTAGTTCCTTCTTCATACCACCGGACAGCCTGAATGTTTTCCCCTTCTTTTCGTAGTTTGAGCTGGTATCCTCCCGCGCGTATTCTGCCAAAATGAGTACCCGGTTCAAATTGTACTCCTGATATGATGGTGCTGTTTGCTGCCTCAATTCGTTGTCTGATTGCTTCCATTCGCAATCGCTCCCTATGATCTTCGGGATCTATAGTCACGCTGGCAAGTCGAAGTCGAAGCGCAGGCTCTCCTGTTTCATCCTGAAAAATCAGTCTTCCCGCATACGATTCTGCATATTTTCCGTTCCGCTGATCCGCTCCGGGCGGAACACAACGGATTTCTTCTCGCTCAAAAGTACTTGCCGGAATACCAAGTCTTACCATTGCCTCATCCGCCGGATGGTATACGGATAAACTAAACTCTCTGCCAATTGCTGGTTGTAACGCGTGGGCGTCTGTTCCACGAGCTTCTAACAATCGAGCTTTTGAATTGCTCCTGAAACCCGCCCTCGTTTGCATATGGATCTCTCGTCCTTTGTAATCAACGAGTGCCACCCGATCACCTGCTTCCAAATTTGACAATCCAATCTCATCACCCGCACGAAAATCAAAAACCGGCCGGGGTTCCTCAACGAACCGTTCTTGTATGACGCCTGCATCGAGTAACATGTCTTCCAGTCTTCCCCGCCGCTGTAGATACTCAAGCAGTGTTTGACGATCCGTTCTTATTGTTCGTACATCTAATGGAAACTTGACATTTCCGGAAGAAGCCAGTCCGGCTGTATCGGCAAATGTATAACGGTCATCTTCGAAGAAATCAACCATCGCTCTCACCGCAGCAATATGTACAATAGCCGGAACAGCTTTCAGTTCAGATACCAAATCCTGCAAAATCCCTTTAAAATCATCGGAAGGTTCAGAAAGTAATGGTATGAGCAAATGTGCCGCGTGCTGGCGGAGTTGATTCACGGTGAGAGATTTATCTCTTGCTTCACCTACTGATAGCTCATTTGTATTCGGTTCCATAACGAAATTTGTCTTTTTTTACAGCAAGGCGCAGAATTGTGCCTTGCGGTGCCTGGTTGACTCAGCCCTATCTAGTCATGGTTACTAACGAAATCTTGCCATGAGCGCATTTTCAAGTTGGCAAACCCTCGAGGTTTAAAACGAACCTTATTATGAGAATAAACAAATTTCAATCTTTGATATCCGATATAACTTAAAATAATACCGGTACTCGTCCCTAAATTTAAACTTTCAACTATACCTCCCATTGGGATTTCGATACACATGTCAGCACTTTGAACTGCTTCATCAGAAATGCCCTTAGATTCATTGCCGAACCACACTGCAAGGCGCTTATAAGTAAATGTTTCTTCGTACAAATTTACATTATTCTTTTTTCCATGAGATGATGTGACCGCGATTGTATAAAGATTTTTCCTAAGATATGTTATACACCCACTCGTGGTATCGAAATATTTTACAAAAACCCACTTATTTGCCCCGACGCTAATATTAGTCAAACGCTTGTTTCTTCGTGATGATTCAAAATCACGCAAAATATTTTTTGCTCCACCAACTATGTAAAGTTTTTCTACCCCAAAAGCAGAAATATTTCTAATCGCTGACCCAATATTTACTATATCCGTTGGATTTTCTAAAACACAAAT
>JACQMD010000112.1 GCA_016203755.1 Candidatus Roizmanbacteria bacterium | reverse complement strand
TGCTATTTGCTATTGTTTTAACACTATCACTTGTATCTCCTCTGAAGTAAATGAGGCGGGAGTAACCGTGAGTTTATCCAACGGAACAACAGTTTCTGCATCCATCTCTTTTAAAAATACGTCAACTCCGGAAAGTGCAGCCAGCGATTCATGCATTCCCGGCACTTTGTAGTGCATCGGAACTACCATTCCAGGCTCAATTTGGCGAATCACTTTTGCTGCATCGGCCGCATCGATGGTAAATACACCACCAACCGGAATAAGGAGTACATCAATTTCATCCAATTCTTCCAACAGCTCATCAGAAAGCGTATGCCCCAAATCTCCACAGTGCAAAATTCGCACACCATCGACATCAAAAAGATATATGGTATTGACTCCACGCTGTGCTCCTTTTTCCCTATCATGGAACGTTTTGAAGCCATAAATCTTCACTCCCTTGATTTCATACTCTCCCGGCCCGCGAAGTACTATAGGAGTCTCTCCTTCATTTTTCGGCTTGACATTGTCTATTGCGTTATGATCGGCATGATTATGCGAAATGGTGATAATATCAGCAGTGGGGAGGGGATATTTCAAACCCACTGATGAAGAATCAAACGGATCAGTAACCAGCGCTGCCTGTTTTCCCCGAAGTCTGAATGAAGCATGACCGAGATATTTGATGTCCATAGGTACTCAAACAGGGTAATTAGGTAACTGGGTGACTGGGTTATTGGGTAAAACAAATATGCTTTGTTTCCTATTTACCTAGTCACCTAATTACCCAATCACCCTGCGATTTATATTAATGACTTATATCATGTTTCCCCTTCCTTGACAAGGTTCAAACACCTGGTGTATCATACTCCCCATTATGAGTCTCAAGAAAGAGATGACGATAGCAATTGTTTTGGGCTTAATCCTCGGGGGAGTTGTTGCGCTTATGTTTACCCGGCTTCCTCAACAACTCCTGGGAATAAACTCTGCGGAAATCTCCCCGACTCCCAACCCGACCCAACCACCCCTTCCCTCACCATTTTTATCTGAGGAGGCACTCACCATTGAAGTAGTATTTCCGGAAGATCAGGCCCTCACCCATGAAGAAAAAATGACGGTGTCCGGAAAAACAAAACCGGGTGCAAGCGTGGTAGTTACCTCCCCAACTGACGAGATGGTAACAAACGCAAAAGACGACGGTACGTTTTCAGCAGAAATTACGCTATCTGAAGGAGCCAATGAATTGTTTATCACCGGTTTCATCAACGGATCGGAGGCAGAGAAAATTATTGTAGTAAACTATTTACCGAACGAATCATGAAAAAAACATTGATCATTATTTCACTGATATTTGTACTCGTTTTATGTGCTGTTACATCGATTGCAGTTGCTCAAGAAGAAGTATCACCCACTCCCACCGGGACAGAGGACATTTCACCTGAAGAGGAAAATTCACTGAAGCAAAAAATTCTTGATTTAAAAGAACGGCTCGCAACACGAGTAGCGCAGTTACAGGAACAAAACAGACGGGCTTTTTATGGCGTCGTCAAAAGCAAAGATGATGATTCACTCACGATAACCTATAAAGATAAAACCATGCCGGTGGTTCTCACTGAAAGCGTTACCATACAATCGAAGGATATGAAAGGCAAACAAAAAGATGTAAAAAAGGACACAATCACGGTCGGCCAAAGCATTTTTGCATTTGGTACGCTCGATTTGGACCAGAAAACGCTCCTTGCCACAAAAATCCTGTTGCAGGAGCAGCCGACCATTTCAGCAGGACTGGTAACGGATGTTGATACGAAGGAAGGATCGTTTACGGTAGAGGGAAAAGACGGAACAACCATTCTTGATTATGAAATCAACACACACTGTGTGCGTTATGAGAAAGATTTAGATGAAGATAAACAGCTCACTACCTGCGGCTTGTCAAAAATTGAGAAAGGTGACCGCGTATACCTTCGTATACAGCCTGATGCAACAGAATTATCCCGGGGAGTTGCCTTACGAATACTGGTCATCCCCGCATCTGCCGAGGCCGACGTAACTCCCACAAAACCGGTAGAGTAATGTTATGAAACTCTTTTCTCCTCCCGACTCTATCCGGCCACTCACGAGAGACGAGAAAAAAGGTCCGCACGAGCGAGTCCTGATTGTAACTGACGTATAACCAGTCCCAACGGAACCAATCTAACACTTGATCTGACAGGAAGAACTGCCATTGCCGACACAGGTTTGTATCACAATCCAGGAGATTTTGGAAATCTTCCGGCAGGCGAAACATTTATTGCTCCCGTTGAGGGAAAAAGCTATGGAACAATTGTTTTCGATGGATGTTTTGCAGATATTGAACTTGATGCGCCAATTACCATAACGGTGAAAAACGGTGTGGCGACCGATATCACTGGTGGCGAAGCAGCACGCCTTCTCAACCAACGCCTTGCGCGAGTTGGTAAAAAGGGAGCATACAGTATTGCCGAATTTGGAATTGGAACCAATAAAACAGCACGATTGGGAAACAATCTGCTTGAAGTTGAGAAAGTCTATGGAACCTGTCACATAGCATTAGGAAATAATGCAACATTTGGAGGCGAAGTCGACGTACCGTTCCATAGCGACGGAGTAATACTACAACCGACAATTGAGATAGATGGAAAGGTTATTTTGAAGAATAGAAATTTTACCTTCGAATAGTAACGGCAGATCCTGCTTTAGTCGGTAGAAGGCACAATAAGTGGAGCAATACTTACTCTCTCCATTCCATGACGACCCCACACACATATACCGAATCCATATACTTTTACAAAACGAACACACAAATTGGTGTTAAAGGCTTGTGTAGTAGTTCTGGTCATCTCGTTGTTATACTCCGGTCCGAACAAAAATCTTCCAGTCGCTTCTAAGTGGGAAAATGCTAACTCTGCATAATCAGAAACAGAACCGATAACGGCTTCAACATCTGACATTTTCGCTCTTAGCATTCTATTATATTCGTCAAGAGCTTGCATTTGTTTATCCATAGATTTTCCATTCGTTCCAGATAAGAATAATTCATTTGGATTAAAAGCAACCTCGGATAGACGTGATGGTGAATTATACGGGTACTCAAATATTGTTGTTATAAAAGGTTTCCCAGCATCTTTCAAACTTACTAACGTCTGTCCTGACAATTCATACACAACAGAACCCTGAGCACGAAGCATATCTCGAGTTTCAGATGAGAACCTTTGTATTTGTTGAACAGGTTTTTCAGATTGTGGATTTTGTTGATTATCTTGTTCTTTTGGCACAATGTGATGATTTTACTATACTATTAAGATAAATTCAAGTTTTTGACTGGCAATTTATTAACACAGAATACTTATTCAAATCCCAGTGACCAAAATGGTTACCGCCTCATCCTCGACCGACTGTTTAAGAAAAGAACATAAACGGTACCGTTAATTTCGCCTCAAAAACCGGGTGAAACCGCCATACCGTTCCATTGGATCACCATACCATCGTGGCATGGTTACCATGTGGTTAATATTCGACGTTCGATTGACACGTTCGGAATTGTTCAGTACAATATGCTTACTATGCTCATCCCATTTTTACTCAAAGAAAAAATTATCCGGCTCTCTGAAGTCAAAAAAGACCCGAAGAAACTTCGGGGGTTTGTTCGTGTAGTGAATGATAATAATGGTATGTCAACGAAGGGATTTTTCATGGATCCCGAGACGTTTGAAGATTTATTGGAGTATCTTGAGTATCAAACGCCGGAGTTCTGGAAAGAGATTGAGGAGTCAAAGAAATCAGGCATTGTTTCCGCAAAAGAAATAGAGAAACGTCTCGGGCTATGATTCGCTATGAATTTACAAAACGGGCAGATAGAGAGTTACAACGGTTTCCCCTTGAAATTCAGAGAAGAATCATCATTAAGATAAAATTCTACTGCACCGCTCCTGAACCGCTTCACTTTGCCAAGAAAATCGAATCTGAAGAGAAATTTATGTATCGATTCCGTATCGGGACATATCGCGTTATTTTTGAATGGAATAATGATATGATAACGGTAGTAAAAGTCGCACATAGAAGAGAGGCATACAAAGCATAAGTTAAGAAATTAGTTCCTTCGACAGATTCAATCCCTGTCCGTCGGCTATCCGTACCGTCACGGTACGGTATACGGTTTCAAATGAAGAAGTAAACTCTTGACAAGCAAAGAGTATGTTTGTACAATGTTGTACATATGACCATACAACAGATATCAATATCCAAGGCCCGCGCAAACATCTCAAACCTTATAAATCAGATCGTTCATAATGAAAAAGCGTTTGAGATTACGAAAGATGGTGTAGGGATTGCCTATATCGTGGGAAAAAATCATATGAAAAACATTGTGAAAGATAACGAAAAAACTATAAAGGCTGCATTAGTGAAAGAAGCGAAAGCATTACGCGCGAAGAGTAAAAAGCTTAAAGGATCAACAGCTGATCTATTAAGAGAGTCGAGAGAACTAAGAAATACACTGTATGACTAAAATCGTCCTTGACTCGTCTCTTGTTGCAAAATGGTATTTGAGAGACGAGTCAGACATTCATATTGCCGATACAATAGTTGGCGATTATCTCACAGATACTATTCAAATTTATTTTCCTCCACTGGTTATCTACGAAATCGGCAATATTTTGTTTACTGCTAGTTTACTCAAAAGAATTACTAAGTCAGACGGCGAAAAAAGCTTCAATAACTTTATCCAGCACCCCTTTGAATATAAAAACCCCATATATACAAATGTTCTCAAACTTGCCTATCAGTTTATTATAACTTTTTATGATGCGGCGTATATCGCTTTGGCAAAAGACCTCAACTGCCCATTCTACACCGGTGATGAAAAACTCTATAAGAAAGTAAAAAATGATCTCAGTTTTGTGTATTCTCTGAAAGAGTATTGAAGTAAGAATTGAACTTCGCCATCCACTTTGTTAGACTAAACATAGAAGTATGGAAAACTACCCCAACAAAAAGGCAAAAGAGCTTATGAGTGCAATTGCGAAATTGGAAACTACCGACGAAGCAGTACGATTTTTTCGCGATCTGCTGACACCTCCTGAAATAAATGAATTTGCCAACCGGTTTCAAATCGCAAAACGGGTGTATCAGGGAAAATCGTATGCTGAAATCGCAAAAGAGCTTGGCGTCTCAACCACCACCGTAACCCGCGTCGCCCTCTGGCTCAACCATGGCATGGACGGCTACCGCCTCATCCTCGACCGGCTGATGAAGAAGAAGCCGTAACGGTACCGTTACCGTACCGTCACGGTACCGTAAACCAACCGTGATTTAGCCTCAATTACCGTGTAAAACAACCATAACGGTCCATTGGATCACCATACCATGGTGGTGTGGATAACCAGTGAATGGGAAGGTAATTAGGTCATTTTCTTTCACCATATACGGTTTCAAAAATGGCCTCTTCTGCAAATCGAATTACCTGACTGTGAGTCCAGGGTGCCGACAATTTATGCGGCGTTTTCCATCCGGGTCTTTGCCCTTCCCGTATAGGAGTCACCTTTAAATAGACATCTCTTATGTCGAATATGTCGAAAGGTACTAAATTGACACGATGGTTTACCTGAGAACTTACTATTCTTTTCATCATATCTTCTCCTTCTTTAGTCCTTAAGAAAAGCGCTAATCGATATGTGTTGGCGGGTAACCGTTGCCCCATTCTATCTGGCGGGGGTGGCTTTTTGACTTTTGCCAGGGTTAGTTTCGTTTCCACAATCCGATCAAGTTGAAAATTTCCTGAAACATCTCGTGTGAAAATAAGATCATCAGGCGTGGCAAATTTTACCGGTCGTTTCTTTCCAGCAACTTGTACCATAAAACTATGTTGATCAACGGCATGAATCCTATAACCATAGCGTGGTTGTCTCTGCTGTATTTGGATTAATTGTTCTAAAACGGATTCTTCATCTAAAATTAACGATCCCGGAAATTCTACCTGGAGGAGATCATCTACCATGTATTGAAAGAGTGCACCTGAAAGCCTTCCTAATTGTCCGTTCACCCAATCTAAATCGTGAATAGGATAGGCTGCACTATACTCTTTGAATCTCCTATATGCTGGCATGTCACGGATGCTCTCTGGGTGAGGATTAAATAAATCTGTAGAAGGCGGTCCGGTACCTGATGATTCTGGATGTGTTCCCATCTTTTTTTAGTAGTATACCCTATGAGGTATTAAATTATGTTACAATTACAACTATGAGCAAACTCACAACTCTCCCCGTCAAAGGTTTTCGAGACATTTATCCGGAGCAGATGAGCATCCGGCAATGGTTGTTTGGGAAAATGAGGGAAACAGCCAATTTATTCGGTTACCAGGAATGTGACGGTCCAATACTTGAACCGTTCGATTTGTATGCCGCCAAATCAGGCGAAGAATTAGTGACCCAGCAAACATTTAGCATGAAAGACCGAGGAGGACGAGATGTGGCGATGCGCCCGGAGTTTACTCCAACACATGCTCGTATGGTTTCGGCACGACAGCAAGAACTTATCTACCCGCTGCGATGGTTTTCTATTGGCCCATGTTTTCGTTACGAGGCACCGCAGAAAGGACGGGGACGAGAATTTTATCAATTTGACGTTGAATTAATCGGCCCCACTTCTCCCCTTTCCGATGCCGAAATAATTGCCGTTGCGATAAAACTGTTGCAATCGGTCGGGCTAACGAGCAAGGATGTTGTGGTGAAGATTAACAGCCGCAAACTCATGGAGTTTAAACTTTCGCTTCTGAACATCCCAAAATCACAAACACCAAACGTGTTCCGCCTTATTGATAAAAAGGATAAGATGAATGAAGATGCATGGAAAAAGTATGCAACAACAATTGGATTGTCTACTGATCAAACTAAAAATCTTCAAAAAATCTTAACAGACCGCGATGTCGCGTTTGAGTCGGAAGAACTGACAGAAGTGTTTTCGACATTAAAAGACATGGATGTATCTTCATTTGCTGAATATGATGCGGGTGTTGTTCGCGGCCTCGATTATTATACCGGTACCGTATTTGAAGTGCGGGATAGACAAGGCGCATTCCGCGCGGTCATGGGCGGCGGGCGGTATGATAATCTTGTCGAACTATTTGGCGGTCAGCCGCTTTCAGGCATTGGATTTGCCTGTGGCGATATGGTGCTCATGGAATTACTTGAGGAATATGGCAAGCTTCCGAAATTCCCCCGGATTAATCCTACTCCGACCCGTGTCCTTGTGACTATTTTTAATGAAAGCACTGTCCGTGATTCACTCCGCATGGTAAACCTTCTCCGAAATAACAATATTCCGGCAGAGCTTTATCCCGATTCAAAAGTAAAACTGGATAAACAAATAAAATATGCAGACAGAAAAAGTATTCCATTTGTCATTATTGCCGGACCAAACGAACTGGCTAAACAACAGGTGGTATTTAAGAAACTTGCTGACGGCTCGCAACAAGTTATTTCAGAATCGCAACTCGTTTCTTTGCTTACTTCTGTTTCATAATCTATACTGCTATACTGACATCCATATGCGTCTTTCTGCCCGAGTCAAAGCGTATCTGGCACTCATTGCAGTTTCAGCAATCTGGGGAGTGGCGGGAGTAGTTATTAAAGCAACGTTAGTCTACATTCCGCCTTTTACGTTCCTGTTTTGGCGATTTGTCATGATTTGTATGGTGACCATCCCCTGGTACATCTGGTATATAAGGAAACATCACCTTAAATTCAAAGACATGCTCCCGCTCACCTTTTTAGGCTATCTGGGAGTTACGGTGTATCTGGCGTTTGTGTTTGAAGGTTTTGAACGAACTACCGCGCTTGATGGTACACTCCTTGGCGCTATCACGCCAATTTTTATCATTATTCTGGGTGTTGTGCTGCTCAAAGAGAAGATAACAAAAAAGGAAAAATTGGGACTGGCACTGGTAATGATTGGATCGTTAATCACTATCATTCAACCGCTCCTTGAAAACCATACTTTTCCTGTTCAAAATCTTCTGGGAAATGTTCTTATTCTCGCTGGCGGTATCATCTGGTCGTTTTTTGTGTTTTTTTCAAAACGGAACTTTAAACACGTCTCACCGCTTCTTATTACGCTCCATGGATCAATTGTCGGACTTATAACCTATTTTCCACTTGCACTTATAGAAAATAATTTTGTTTTTCCGCATTACCAATTACTTATTACCAATAAAGTATCCTTTTTTGGAGTTTTTTACATGGCATTTATCTCATATGTGCTTGCGTACATTTTATATGAATATGCCTTAAGTAAAATCGAGATTTCCGAAAGTTCCATTTTTACCTATCTCCATCCGCTGTTTGCCGCCCCCGCTGCGATTGTCTGGCTGGGAGAACCCCTCACAATACCGTTTCTTATTGGCGCAGGTATCATCGCCTCCGGAGTTGTACTTTCGGAGTGGAAATGATACAATAAGATCCTAAGATTCAAAGAATCTAAGATCCAAATAGAAAATCAAAATATTTCTTATTTCTCATTAGGATCTTTGTCCCGCGGAGCGGGATCCGGCTCCGCA
>JACQMD010000111.1 GCA_016203755.1 Candidatus Roizmanbacteria bacterium | reverse complement strand
GTTCTGTGCAATGGGACGAACATCAATGGCAGCCTCATACCATAGTCTTAAGTGTAAACCCTCTATCGTAATATCCTTCCGTGGGTTCTGGGCGGTTCCTCCCTGGATGATGATACCGTCACCGACACTGTCCCGATTAAATTCTACTTTTTGACCAGCGGGGAGAATGCGAGGGTCCGCATTATTGGGTAGAATGACATAGAGTCTGTTGGGTGTGGTAATTCTGTCATAATAAAATCCTTCCGGAGGACCGTTATGTACGAAACCATTCGGTCGCGGCGGCAACTTAAAGTTGATGAGCTCATTCAAGCTCGCGTAGTGATACAAACTCCGGTCTCCCTGTATAACCCAGACAACAGGAACCGTAATATCGGTAGTGTAATACAAACCAGGTACCGTGCCTTCCGGCTGAAACGTCACACCAGCAGGATTAACTGCGCCAGAAATGGTCACTTTTCCGGGATTCTGCGCTTTGAGGGTTAACGACTTATTGATAGTCAGATTTTCATAATACACACCATCATCAATCACAACAGTGTCGTTTGCACTTGCACTGGTAATCACATCCTGAATTTTTTGAGTTGGAGAAACGGTAAGCTGAGCAGCAAATGCGTCATGCGGACTAAGGAGAGAAAGAATACTTACTAGGATGGTAATAAACAAAATCCTATACATGAAATCACTATAACAAACAGTGTGTATATTGTAAATTGAAGAGAACTACCTCCCAAAGTTTGAAAGCAAGGTCGTCAAATCGGCAAGGTCAACATCGTTATCTCCATCAACATTTCCCGGCAGTGAAATCCCAGATTTCCCAAAGTTGGTAAGAAGTGTGGCCAAATCTAACAGATCCACATCACCGTCTCCATCAATGTCACCAGGAATACTATTCGACATCGGATCTCCCCAGACAATATCTAACGTCGGTCGCGCCACCGCATTCCAGTCGCCGGTATCTGAGGATGAAAAATATTTCCCGCTGTGATAGTCGCTGTCTGCAGAATAGAGAACAAGTCGAACCGGCAGACCTATCTCATATGATTCAGAAACAGCAGAACTCACATCCCATGAATAGGGATCTCCCGGCCAGACAAGTGGTTTGTTATATACATTGACCATTGTTCTGGCAACTGTTTTATAAACGAGTGGTGCATTATTCCACGTGATGCTAGAAGAACTCCATGGATCCAGAACGCTCTGTACTTGAATAAAAGAAGGTGTTGCCTGCGATGGATTTGACCCACCGAATTCATGCATGGTTAAAGTCGCAGACACAATCTTTTTTCCCGCAGGGATCTGGTCAAGAGGGAATGTCACGTAAAATTTAGAAAAGCACGGCCAGTCAGCAACATCTGTTTGATTTTGGATGTTAATTTGAGAAATGTGGTTGGGGGTATAATCATCCTCTGTTGCATCTCCCCAGCCGTTAAAAAAGTCAGGATTAAACGGATCTCCACAAACAGTACGTCCCCCGACTGACGCATCCGTCATAACAGCACCATTGAGATTATGGCGAATGGTTGCGGTGGCGGTATTGGTAACTGCGGGAGTTCCATACGTTGTTAACCCGAATATAACATTTCCCCACGTTGTGCTATCGGCAAGATTAACCCCTTCCGGCCAAGCTATTGAACGAACCGCTTGTGCCGGATCATCCCGGTCATGGGTAATAAGCGCCACTTTCCATTGGGCACCGTGTGGTGAATTTTGCAGATTCAATGATGAAAACGGGATGGTGAAACTAATATTCCATCCCCGCTCATCAGTTGCATTGTCATTGGGGGATGATCCCCGCCAACCTGACGTTGCGGTAAAAGGAATTGGTGAGACAATCCACCCGTTTCCTGTATTTTCCCATGCTGCTTGGTAATTAGTTCGTGACTGCCAATGATTTACTTGTGCAGTAAACCTGTACATGCTGCCAGATCCGTTATCAGGAACGAGATACAATGAAACAGCATCCCACTGGGAAAGACTGTCTGGAGTAATGCCATTTTGTTGATACCACATTTGCCGGTCAAATACATGGGTTTTGATGCTCAAATCAGTTGTTGTATATCCTGCACGAACGTCCGTGTAATTATCAGACGGTGTTACTTTTCCATACCAGAAAATGGTGCTTTCTTTCGTCCGGACAGTATCACCAAAATAGGGAATGGAAATTTCAGGTAAGGCAGCAGCATAAGCTGTTACTGTTCCCATGAAGAACAGGAGAAAATACAGCGCTTCAATATAAATGATTCGAAGGAAACGTTTGAGCATATAGAAGTATTGTATCGTAATAGTTTTCAACTAACCATAGTTTTTCTCTCGGATATGAATTGTTTTATCTCTAACTTGTATAGGCAATCTATAATACGCATATGACATACAACGAACGAATTTCTCACACTACTGAAAAAGAAGTGTTAGTTGATCCAGAAGAGCAGATAGTTTTATCAGAAAAATATCCATTTCATCCTGCTGCACTGGAAACATTACAAGCTGAATATCCTCATCTTGCCTATGCTGAAGAGGATGATCTCATCAGTTTCAATGTGAGCAGATTTTCAGAAGAACAACTCTATTTTTTTTACCAGGATATTTCGTTTTTTATCAATAACCCCGAACTGCCACGGGAAAATATTATTTGTCGGCTCGATAATTTTCACCCGCGAAACGCTTCACAAGAACGATTACTTCAGGCGGCTTATGATTTTGCTGCAACCGAGACCTACAAAGGAAGAGGATTATTTGTAACCGGAGCCGTCGGCACAGGAAAAACTCATAGTGCGGTTGCACTCGCAAAACAATTCTTCATGCTGGGTGAAGAGACACGATATATCGCCGATCCGGGGTACAGAGACACAAGAGAGATTGATAGAGAAGACAGGCGTATTACCAGAACATGGATTCTTGATGATATGAACAGTCCGTTCGGCGAAGGAATGAAATATTTTAAACAGATCACTATGAGAGTTCATAATACCGGCGGGAAAGTCTTTGTAACGAGCAATCAACCACTGGAATATCTCCTGTCACATGGATTTGTTACCGAACCAAATGAAGAAGAACGATTTCGGGATCGAATAAAAGGAATGTATGAGATTATTAAAGTGACCGGTGAAAGCTATCGTAAACCAGCAGGAATCAGATAACATACCGATTACTTCTCTTCAACAGCATGTCCCCCAAACTGTCCTCTCAATGCTGAAACCACTTTTCCCGTATAAGAAGGACTATTTTGTGAATCAATCCTAAATTGCAGCGCACCCTCGATAATCTTTGTTTCAATACCCGATGCTCGTGCAGCTTCAACCGTCCACTTCCCCTCTCCTGAGTGAGAGACAGCACCTGATATTTTTTCCAGATCAATCCCAAACTGTGTGTAGGCATCTTTGAGCCATTCAATCAACCGGGATTGAATGACGGATCCGTGATTATAGACATCAGCAACACGGGTCAAATCCAGATTAAACGAAGACCGTTTCATAACAGAAAACCCCTCTGCAATGGCCTGCATCATGCCGTACTCAATGCCATTATGTATCATTTTGACAAAATGCCCGGCGCCAGCGCCTTCGAAAAACTGCACCCCGCCCCGTACCACCATAGCATCAAATAACGGCTTGAGAAATTCATATGTTTTCCGGTCTCCTCCTACCATAAGACACGCGCCGTGTCTTGCTCCATACGGTCCGCCCGAGATACCAACATCAACGAAACGAATTCCTTTTTTTGCAAATTGCTTACCTCGCCGGATCGAATCTTCGTAAAACGAATTCCCCGCATCAATGATGATGTCCCTTTTCTCTACTATCCCTACTAACCCCACCAGCATCTCATCCACCGCCTCCCCTGCCGGAAGAGACAACAGTACCACTCGTGGCGTTGCCAGTTTTTCCCTAAAATCAGCAATAGCATCTACTCCTTCTATCAGTCCTAATCCTTCTGAGACTATCTTTTTGGTCACAGTTGATGTTCGATTCCAGGCAACGACCCGCCATCCTTTTTCAGAAAGGTTCCGGGCAATACCTGCTCCCATTTTGCCTAACCCTATGATGCCAATCTCCTGTTTCATTGTTGTAGAGACGCTCCGGCGGAGCGTCTCGGAGGACAACGGTTGTTTTGTAATACCATTCGTATCTGGTTTATACGATTTCAATGGCACCAGATTTTTATCCCATCCCGCCACCAGCCGATCCGTATAGTTCCACATTGCAGCCACCTCATCTGTTGATACAAAGAGTGTCTGGTCTCCTACAATACAATCGAGAAGTAATTTTTCGTACTCTTCAACATATTGCCGCTTCTTCTCGCTGCTTCTATACTGAAAGACGAATTCTTTCTCTCTAATAGAAAGATCAAGCCCTGGCTCTTTTGAGAAGAAACGAATCGTAATCTTTTCCTCCGGCTCGAGCGAAAACACCACTTTATTTTGATAGTGAGAACCGCCTGCTGGACAAAGGCATGGCGTTTGAT
>JACQMD010000110.1 GCA_016203755.1 Candidatus Roizmanbacteria bacterium | reverse complement strand
TACCAGATCAGTTTTTTAATCTTGTAATCGCTTAGTTTACTTGATTTGACAAGCATATTGACTAGTTTAGCATAAGCTATTCTAGTCTAGTGCCTACTATTACTATATTGTATGAGTACACGATCACTATCGAGGACATAGGATAGAAAACTATCATATATATATTCATCAGCAGGGATTCTGTCAAAACATATTGGTTCAGAAAATGATTCATTTTGAAGATTATATAAAGACAGTAACAATTTATCACCAGGACTATCTTTATTTTGTAACGGCAATATTCCATTCTCAATAAAGTTGCGAACATTACGAGAGTATCCAAAAAACTCATACCCTTCTAATACTTTCATATATTGAGAGTTTAGATCAAGAACAGCAATGTGGGATCCATCTAAAACTACTTTTTCGCTTTGTATGGTCCCAAAAGCCTGGGCATAGTATGTTTGTTTCGTCCCTGGTAACTGATAGTTCAGTAAGACCGTTTGATTTTTGTAATCATACAGACAAATATTGCTGATGTCGCTGCTTGAAGAATCAGTAAGAGAGGGTTTTGTGGTGTACCCCAACAACTGCTCCTTATCGCTATCCCAATCAATGATTTGCTCAATACAGATGTTTGGCGGTACAGTGGTAATTTGTGTAAGAGTAGAATTGTCGGGATTAAATTTCCAGACTTCAAGGATGTTGTCTTTGTATACTTGAACTAAAAAGCTCGAACTGTTTCTTTCCGTTACCCTTACTAACTTGTTATTTTCGCTAATTCCATTCTTGGTATCTAGTGCTTGATTAAAGTTAAATTTATAAATGTTTCCTTGTTGTATCCCTTCTTGAGCGAATTCCTTAAAATAGGCATCGTTTTTATCTAAAATCTGTACTTGTTTGGCATCTAAATTTATTTTCCAGTAAAGCCATCCGTTTGGAGGAGTTGTCTGACCGGTTATTCTATAACCCGGAACGCCAGCACCATAAGTAACAAACAATAGTTCTGACTCATTGTTAGTATCTGAAGATGTTGGAGCAGGATTTTCCGATTTTTGTCTACTTGTCGAGAAATCTATTCCGCGCTGATACGATTTTCCCAGAAAGAAGGCAGAGACAGGAAGGGAAATAAATAGTATCACAGCAAGGACTTTTGAAAAGGTCGTTACGGTTGTGAGTGATTTGGGAAGAGTCATCATTAGTTGACTCGTTTTTTAAACGAAATTGATTCTAGTATCACATCTAAACTTTCTTTGTCTCCTCCACTATATTCTAGTGTATAGAACTTCCCATTTCCAACAGGAATAAAAACCCAGCTTATTGCACCGACAGCAGGATTTACTGGTCTTTGATAGTAAACGTGTTTAGTTCCAGGTAAACCGTCAATTAAAACCTGTTCTTTTTTAGCTCTTTCTACACTAAAGTCACCATATCCTGTATACTTGGTACCACCATAGGTTGTTGGGACAATCAAAGTGGCCTCAGTGTGATCTTCAAACGTAACACCCTCGGGTACAATCCCGTTGGGATTAAAACGAAATGAATTATTAAAATTGTCTCCTCCTTCAACTATGATACTGAAATTTGGCTCATCTTCTCTCGTAAGTGCAATACGCCAATTAGCCGGGTACGAGAGACTGATAAGTTCATTTTCATAATATGCAGGCGTTTGATCGTCGATCTCAATAAATGAAAATGTGGATACTATCGTATGGAAAATAGTATCGGCTTCATGTGAGGAAGAAAGTAAGTTAAATATATAAAGCTGCTCATTATGTTTTGTGTATATGGTAGATTCTTCTGCGAGCCCTTGAATATGATTGTTATTATAAGGTTTAGAAGAGTTCATTATTTCTTCGTATATTTCTTCAGGCGTCTGAGCATACACTACCTTTTCTTTTGAATATAGCTTTATCATTTCAGATAGCGTGTTGCTCTTTGAGTAATTGTGCTGTTCAATACGTAACCAAAAATTAATATCCTCAGATCCATCAGTATCAAAAACGGACGCTTTGCTTCTCATATCAAGATAAGAACCATCGTAGAAGCTGTAATCAATTACAGGTTCTTCAGGATATTGAAATGAAAACCCATGAGGACTTTTATATATTTTCCACCTTACTGTTTCGTCGGGAGTGGGAGTTGGAGAAATAATTATGGGTAATGCACTTGTACTAATCTCACAACCACATCCAATCGCATTAGCAAAACCTTTAGATCCATCAGAGCATCTATAGTTTATAACTAGGCACATTATAGAAGGGGCAACATAATATTTTGTACCACTCGCAAATCTCTGATGCTCCATCCCCAGCCAGAAACCCGCAAAGGGAAGAGTGATAAATAAAACGGCAGCGACAATTTTGATGAGGGATAAACGAGATTTAGAGGAAACTGGTTGAACTGGTTCCATATCACCAGTATTTCATTGCTGATAAGAGCTGTCAAGTTTTGTTACTG
Source organism: Candidatus Roizmanbacteria bacterium (assembly GCA_016203755.1). Taxonomy (GTDB): domain Bacteria; phylum Patescibacteriota; class Microgenomatia; family 2-01-FULL-40-14; genus JACQMD01. The sequence continues at coordinate 16,417 of JACQMD010000110.1, read as the reverse complement.
CCATATCTACTGTTGATAAGATCTTATTCCGCTCACCTTCTGAGACACGATCGCTATCTGAGAACCCAACCTGTATCAATGTCCATATTTTTTTTGAATCCTGCACTTCTTCCCATACCCGCTCAGAATAGTCAAGAATTACTTCATCACCACTTCGATACCAATAATATACCTGATCCATTCCCTGATTCAATGATAGTTGCTTAACAGGATGTTGATCATACGAAAGAACTTGAGAATCAACAATCGTATGTCCAATGCTTTGAAGACATGTTTCAGGGTCATGATGCACGCGTGCCGAAGAGCTTCCCACAACAATAACCGTATAAGGTGTCTGATGTGCAGTTTGACCCGTAAATTTTTTACTGAATGCTATTTCAGGAGACTGGAAATAGAGAGATTCACTTTCCTGAAATGAAGCTTCCGTAACGCTGAGTGTCTCAAGTGATAGGTGGATTTCCTGTTTTTCTGCATGAGGTGTTATTGATGCTGTCGTGTAGATAACTATTGTCAGAAGTAGCATGCTTACAAAAAGCACTTGTTGCAAACGAGTTGGACCCGGAGTGATAGAAACCAGTGGTTTTTCATTTTCATTTTTTTTCTCAGTAAGAAACCGTTTTGTTAACCAATATAAGGAAACAATACTTGCTGCAAATCCGATAATGCCAAGGGTGACGTGAATACGATTTCCCATCTCCGGCATCTCCAGAATTGTATGGATATAGACTAAATTAAAGACACGCCAAACGTTGAAAAGGTAAAGAAGAAAAAGATAAAACAATCCCACTACCATTGTTTTCAATGAGAGTGATACACGTTGTAATAAAAAAATGGTCAACATAATGACTATTCCGATATAGATACTTTTTATACCACTACAAGGAAGGTCGACGACTGCGGCTGCATTTTCTGTTACGATAACGCTTGACTGGGTAATGGACGGGTGTCCAATCCAGTTTAATAGCTGAGTAACCAACGTTGCAATGCTTTGGCGAAGAGGAAAACTCCAAAACTTCTGAACGCGTTCAAGAAGCGGCAACGTCATGATGAGCAACAGAATAAACAACCCACTACGTTTCCAGAGAGAAGCCTCAATCATCTGACCAAGGAGAAAATACAAACCAACAAACACCAAAAGTGAAGGAACAATACTAAACTGAAACCATAGTTGATTTATTGTATACACGATCAAAGTGCCAAGTAATCCGATAACTGCTATTGACAGTTGTTTTTGAGAGGAAGGTTTGAAAAGATCAGTTCGTTGTTTTAACAAGTCAACAAGAAAAACCCCGGTAACTACGATAAAGGCAATGGCATTGATTCGAAAGAAGGGCGAAGAAAACGTTTGAGCAATATCGGCAAAGCCCTGAAAGAAAAATATAATAGACAGGAAAAGTAGGACTACTTTATAGTTCATGAAGGGAACGGAAGGAACCGAACGAGTTGTTTGCGATAGAGTAAAACGATCAGGACGCCTCCCGTGATAAGAAGCAACCATTCATGTGGTTCAGGCACAGCACTTGCTGCAAACCCATCTCCATATTCTGATTCACTCAGATACCGGTCATCCCGACGAACCGCTTCCGCCAGTTGCTGTTCCTGCTGATCGTTGACCAATGCAATAAGTGATGAATACGGTGTTACGATCCCGAGGGCTTGCGCTTGTGCATTTAATGAATCAAGAAACACAAGACTGTTAAGATCATTTGTTTGTGTTTCTATTTGACGGTACAACAGATTCCTTGCAATTATATGTTGCAGGACGTTACTATAGGGATCGGTAAGTGGTGTTGATTCTCCTTCAGTATACGGACGCTGGTACCAAATACCATGTTCGTTCATGGTAAAAAAGTTCTGATTATTTTTTACTTGTTGCAGTATTGTATAGCGGTTGAGCGCTTGCGATACAGATGTTGTAACGACAGCATCCGCATGAATAAGTTGTGACATGAGCTGATCATGATAGGGCGGCAGGTGATCTCCTGCATGAATGACTGCTATCCACGGACGAGTTGTAGACGGTTTTGCCTGCGTGCCGGCAAGATCAAATGGATTATCATCGGTTATCATCAGTACCATATCGTAGTGAGAAGGAATGGCAGTGAGAACACGGAGCCGGTCTGTTTCGCCAACCGGTGTGACAAGATCAAATAGCTCATCGAATGTTGAGAAAGAGACCGAATTACTGACAAAACTGTTGAAAAAGTATGCATCAACTGTATTGTTTTCCACCAGTGATGTATACAACGGATTTGATTGCAATTCTTTCTTTACCGTATCACCCGTACTGTATGAAGTATCAATAAGCAGCACGACTTTTTTGTTCGCAACATTTGTGCTAGATATCTGATTGGTATCACAGATATATGGACGTGTCCCGGAGAGTATTCCATGAGGAGTAAACGTCATTACCGTATCCTCATACACGGTTTCTAATTGAGTAGTTGCATTACAAACCGTACGTTCAGCCAGTTGATCTTTAAACTGGTCAAGAGAGGGTACTTGAGAACCATTTACATAGTATGCATAATCTGTTTCTTTATTGGCAAAGACGTTACGCTGCTGAGTTATATTGGGCATCTCTATGCCATTCTTCGTTGCTAGTGTAACATAACTCCACCTCACCTTTTGATATTTCACCACTCTTCCTCCTGATTGGTTAATAAGCGTGCTCTCGGGAGGAATCGGATACACCCTAAGCTTATATTGTCGTGGCCCGGTCTGAGCAAGAAGTGCCGGATCCCTTGTCCGTCTAATCTGCTCTTCATATGTTTCTTCAGCTGCCCCCTTTGGAGCGCTGACTCCCTCATGCTGATCGGGTTGGCCTGCAGGTGTACCCGTTGTCTCCGGAATAATAACTGCTTCCGCTGGTGTTGGTTGTGTGTCAGAAACAGGTTTGAGTTTGTCCATGCTTTGCGGGCTGAAGACAAGGTCAGTACCCAGTTGAAGTGAAACAATAACTGCATCTTCCGGAAGCGTAAACTCATAATATACTTCCTGCTGGTTTGTAGTAGTATTTTGATATGCTTCCTGTATTGTTACTTTTGCAAGAAGTCCGGACGGGTCAAGTTCTACGCTCGTATCCCTCTGCAATAGACGAACTTTTTGATTGGCTGTATCAAGTATGGTTGCGTTGGAATCGGTAAAAGGACTTTGGGAAAGCAGACGCACCATGGTCTCTTGTTCTCCTGCCTGAATAGATGCATCAAAAAGTGCTTGATAGCCGCTGGCGGCCTGTGTTACATCTTCTCTGAATCCTCCCTGATAGATGAATGGCAACGCTACTGAGTTGAACAATCGTTGGATAAACAAAGAGGGTTCATTGTCCTGTTGATAATCATAGGGTGTGGCATTCAAATTTCTATATAATGTCAGGTACGCATTTTCATCTGACAGGTAAGTATATCGGCTCATGAATATATTAAAAAGCCGACTCTTGACCGTACTTAACTTTGGCATGCTACTGACAACTTGTTGCTGTTCTTCAAATGATGTTGCTTGTTTGAATGATTCAATCGACTTAAAAAGAGACATATTGTTTGGCTGCCATGAAAGCAGAACGGTTAAAAGAATAAATCCAGCAATAAACCCATACTGAAGGAAAGTTAGCGAGCGTTTTGAAATCTGTTGTCCCAGATCATGTTTCAAATGATGGGCGTTTCGGACGTAAATATAAAAGGCAGCAAATGGCGTCAGGAGAAAACCAATCCAAGTGAGTATCAGAGTCAATTGAGTAAGAAGCATTGCAAAACCCTCGAGATATCCTCCACGAAATGCATATTCCATATCTTGCAGAGAAAAACTGAGCATGTACCCGTTTGCTAATTGACTGAGCATGATGGGCAAAAGAAAAAAGCTAATGATGAGTGCATAAGAGGTAAGAAGGACAGCGGCTAATTGTATACAATAAAATATTGCATTAGTTACGTTATTCTTCTTTTTCTGTACGATCATATAAACGAGTGTTCCGATTGCTACTACCAACGCACTGAAGAACAGGAAAGAAAATCCCGGAGACGATGCTTTTGAAAGAAACTGAAAATCAGTAATGAGAATTGCTCCCGCACGAAGAATGGTGAGTGCAAGGAGTGGAATCTGAATACCAAAAAGAAGAGTAAATAACTTCCATGGACTTTTTCTGATATTCGTAAACGTAGCAAGACCTAAAGAAATGAGAGGCGAAAGAAGCGTCAATACAATTAGTATTACCAACAATACTGGCAGATTGGTAAAAAGGTCTTTCAACCACTGTACCGCTTCCTGCTTGTCTGGTGAAGTGGTCAAAAAAGTAACTGCTCTACTTGCCTGCAACCCCACTGCGCCGACAAAGAAAATGTTATAGAGAAGAAAAAGACTTCCTACTCCCACACGAATCAAACTCTTGAAGGTCTGGTTCATAGATATAGATGTAATTATACCATTTTAGTATCAAATTACCTGGAAAATTGTCAGCTTGCTAATAATTTCTGATAAAATACAAGTATGTCAGAAGAAGAACAGAAACCACCAGCACCATTCAATCCGGACAAACTTATTGAGTTTCTTGGTAAGGAATCAAAAGGAGGCCCGGCGTATGACGTTCTATTTGAAGCATCACTTGCAAGACTTGGACTACTAGATGGTATTTAAGAGCACGGTCTTATCCCACGTTGAATAGCGAGAACGATAGCCTTTTGATTCGAGCAATTCCTGCGCTGCGGTGTTAAACGAATATACCCGTGCCTGGATTCTTTTGAATCTAAAAAAACTATACACATGCTTGACACAGGAACTGAACTTTAGTACAATGGAAGAAACAGTAGCCGAAAACTGGTCGTATGGCAAGCTGGTCTGATAAAATCAGGCATAGGCTATTCCCCCTAACCACGGGGGTTTTTGATTAAACTTCAATCAGTACCTTATCCTCTATACCCTTTCGCTCAATCCATCAACCAAAATAGTAAAAATCTTCTTTCTGAAATCTATAATCTTATGAATGGACTTTGCAATGGTTAAAACAGTTGCGTTTTTATACTCTTTCGTGTCTTCATACACCGAAAAATACATTTTCAGAGGGTATTTTCTTTGATTAACAATTTCCTCAAGATAGCGCAGTCTTTTCTCCTGACTTGCTCTTCCCCACTTTAATCTTCCTTTACCAGTCTTTAGTTCAAGTTCAGTAAGATAATTTAATAACTTATCCCTATTTTCCGGAACAACTACACTGACAATAAAAATTTTACCAAGGCTATCTTGACCGGTTTCATCAACATAACAATACAGCTTTTTTGCCGCCATAAAATAATTGTATCAGTTCTCTCTTTCAATTTCCAGAATTCTATCGACCCGAAATACCCGCTCTTCCTGCCGTTTCTCATCAAACGCTTCAACGCCTAAAAATTCCCGCCGGACAACGGGTCCACATTTGTATCTTGAAATCCGCGTGTATGGGATACCGGTGAACCCGAGGGTTTTTTGGGAGTAGAGTAACGTGACCTTATAACCGTTATTTTTTTCTTACTAACACTACAGTACGGTGACGTTTTAAACGGATTCCTCTGTCAGTGGTGTTTTCTTTTACATACTTCTGAAGATTTACTTTATCTTTTTCAGAATCGAAATCTTCAAATATAGGTACTCCCTGTAGGAATAAATCAAGATCATCATATGATGCATAATATTCATGATAGAAAAACTCATCGGCATATACGATGTTGAATCCTAAATCTTCAACCTGTTTCTTTGCCCGTGGAAGTCTTGGATTGTCCCACTCTCCATATCCCTGACCTCTTCCGAATGTTTCCATAAGTGAACGGGTATCCTGTTCACCGATACCAATTTCTATAAAGAATCCATCTGGTTTCAATAATCGATGTATCTCTGAATAGGGAGTGGGACCGCGTCTTCCGTGGATAACATCAAATGATCCATCGGAATAGGATGTTTTGAATGCATCCTCTTTTTCAAATGACACATTCGTACTATGTTTTTCTTTTTGAAGATTACGTGCAGACGCAAGCATTCCCTCAGATGAGTCAATTGCAACAATACGTTTAAAGTATCGCGCCATTGAAAGGGTAAATCGCCCATCAGCACTTCCCATATCCAATGCTTGTTTTTCTTTCCCGCTTACCTCAATAAGTTTTTGCTTAAACACTTCCTCCGGATCTCCATCGGTAAATTCCTTAACATACCGCGCACCAGTGTGATACCTCCCGAACTTTTTCGCCACTTTGTCGTAGAAATTTTGAGTCATGGGATGATTATAACATTGCTAAGGACAGGTTGGAAAAGGCATTTTCTTTTTCTTCATCACAATAGTTGGTTACGTCTTCCTCCTCGCCCCCGGCTTCATCATTCATCTCTGGCAAGTCAAAGATGCGTATGATGAGTGATGATATAATTGGCCAGATATTATGCTCGTGTTCATTGACGAATCAGGAGATCCCGGACTTAAAATACCGCACGGGTCAAGTAGATTTTTCACTGTAGCTCTTGTCGTGTTTGAAGAGAATGGAGAAGCTGAAGCGTGTGATCAGCGTATCAATCTCCTGAAAAGAGAAATTAAGTGGTCAGAAGCCAGCGAATTTCACTTCAAAAGGAATTCTGATAATGTAAGACAGGCCTTTCTGAATGCAGTTTCACCATACAGCTTTTTTTATTATGGTGTTGTTATCAACAAAGACCCAAAAAAACTCCGGGGTGAAGGATTTAAGCACAAAAGTTCTTTCTACAAATATGCATGCAGTCTTGTTTTCGAGAACGCCAAAGATAAACTCGATCAAGCGACTGTCGTCATTGATAAAAGCGGCAATCTGGAATTTCGCAACCAACTGGCAACGTATCTCCGGCACAAAATGAACCAGAAAACTAAAATCATTAAGAAAGTAAAAATGCAACGCTCTTCCGGAAACAATTTACTTCAATTAGCAGATTATATTGCAGGCGTCATAAACAGATCGGTTATGAATCAGAAGAAGAGATCAGACTACTATCGAAGCATGATTGCGCATAGAGAAATCTCGGTGCAAATATGGCCCAGAACACAAATTCCGACCCTATCCCTAAAGGGAACGCGGCGATAAACGCCACAGTTTGGGTCGGAATTAATTCCAATTTGTATTATATACTTGTCGTGTCAATCCGTCAAATGGTATCGTAATGGTATGAAACATATCATTCACCTCTGGCAAGTCAAGGTTGTGTATGATGAGTAAGGTAAAAAATGACTTATAGAAGTAAGAAAATCGATAGCAAACATACTAAATTTAAGCCTCAAGGATTTATTGTGGAAAATCCTGAAGAAGACGAAGACAGGAAAAAGTATGATTTCTTCACGAGAATTCCTTTGAAAGGTGCGCATACATTGCGAAGTTACCTAAAGATAGACGAGACGAGCTATAGATACATAGCCGGAACTGCACATGGAAATGCAAGGGATTACTATTTGTATGGAGTATTGGACGAAGTGGAAAGAGCTGGTATAGCTATGCAAAATTACTCAGAGTTTATATTAGGGAGTAGAAAGGAAAACAATAAGAAAAAAGAGAATGACAATGAAAACTTGCGCCTAACAAGGAATATTATTTATACATTCATTGATGAGATGTCAGTGTGGATAAGAAAACTCAATGAAATTTTAGTAGAGCTTGTCGGATTTAAGTATTCCAATGAAAACAAATATTACAAATATTACCTACTAGTACGTGAGCTCAAAAGAATCAGGAGAGTTCAAAAAGACTTTAAAGACTTCTACGACTGCGACAGTGAGAATTTAAAGTATCAAATCAATAGGATAATATCAGAAGTAAATAAACTAGCACCACAACTCAATTCTCAGAAGTGTTGGTATGTTAATAAAAATAAGAGCGGAGTCATAAGTACAAAAATCAGTAATCATGAATCAAGGTTACAGAGTTTACTTCCAAGATTCACAAACGATCAGAAAATTACAATAGGCTTATCATATATGGTTTATGCAGATACCAGTCAGAATATTCATGTTTCGCTTGGCGAACAAGATTACGAGGTTGATATGAAAAAAATAGAGGCGTACTTTTCCGAAATGGGTATTCTCTCAGCACACATACTAATACTTTGTAAAGATATTTTAGGTAGGAAACCCAGAGGATTCCTTGGGCAACTTAATCGAATTACTAAACAGAATAAATACCCGAATGAACTTTTAAGAAGATTAACGAGGACGAGAATAAAGAAATTAGATTTCGTTGTTGCATATGGTGATCTCGGAGAGGTAGTCAAAGTAAAGAAAAGCAGATATGGGTATAAAACATTTAGAATCAAATACATAGGTACTAGTCCGTTACCAAATATTCATGAAGATGAATTTCCTGCGAAATATGTTAAGTTGCTACAAGGAAGATCTGCGATCACAAGGAAAGTACGAAATGAAATAAAAAATGCAAAACCGAAAGCGAAAATCGATAACAGACAAATTGTAAATTTTGTCAGAAAGGCTGTCGTACACGAATGGGAAGATCTAGGATTAAAAGAAAGAATTCACGGTCGGCCCGATCTAGCAAACAAAAAGATCAAGGAATATCTTGAAAAAGTTAGAAACAAACAGGATTAAATAGCATATTATGCTATCACTTTCTTATGATCGACCAAGTTAAAACCCAAGAACCAATCCCAAACAAATACCTTCCCATCTGGGAACTGGCTAAACCGTATTATGAACGGGGACGTGCGAGAGTCCGGTACAAAACCCCTAACAACTTACTCCAGCAATGTAAAAGAGCTTTAACATGTAGCAAATCAAGGAGAGATAGACCTGTTTTGCAAATGAGATAATCCCTCGTACTTCTTCATGTCCCAGGTGGTATGTTCTCTTCAGGGATGAGAATACTCGTTCAATAGATGATCTCCTGTTAAGTATTGAGTGTTTCAGTGATCTTCCTGCTGCCTTCAGCTTCCAGTTGAGATAATTGCCATATCGATTCTTTTTTCCCTTTGCTAATCTGCTTTTCTTCCTCACTGGTATCCCTGCTTTTGCATGGAGTTTCTTGAAAATGTAGGTCACAATATCCATGTCATCATACCCTTTATCAGCCAATACATAACCAGTCTTTCTAAGCCATGGGCGTGCCCGTTTCAGTAACGGGACGGCCAGTTGTCCATCGTTCGTGAGACCATCTCCCACTATGAGGGCAATGGGGAATTGTGTGGCTGCATCAATCAACAGATGGAGTTTAAATCCGAATGATTCTTTGAATCCATTCCATCCTCTCGATCCATCCTCTTGTTTCTTTGAGAATGTTTTGACAAAGCTACTGTCAAGAGCAACATGGATTCCTTTGATTAAGCCACTATGGTAAGCTTTCTTTACCAGATGTATGAATAGTTTGTGGTACACCTGTTTTGTCAGAAAGAGCATGTTCGCCCGAATCATCGTTGGATGAGAAACACCCGCCATGTCAGCAACCGTTCGATAATCCCAGTTCATCACTTTCTTCACCAGTAACCAGGAGAACAGAAACTCTTTGTCGTATCCTGGTCTCCCTCCATTAAACAGTTCTTTTTCTGTTTTAGCTGTTAGCTTTGTAACGAGAGGAAATGAAAAGTATTGCAGGTACTGGATTTTCCGTGGTATTTTTGGTACAAGTAGCATAAGCAGTTGTCACCTCCTTACGGAGTTAGAAACATTGATCTAACAATATTTCTATGTTGACAGCTGCTTTTTAGTTTGTCAAATTAGCATAAAAGAGTTTTGTACCAGGGTCGTTATTCGTGCGTTGACAGTATTCACGCGGGATGATACAATTGCTTTAATAATGAACAAGAAAAGCGGGTAAGAGCTTTTTTGTACATTCTGAGTGGGTAAGAAGTCAGTAAACCACTGCTCACCTCATTCGGGGTGTTTTTTTGTTTATTGGAAAAACAGAAGTATATGATACAAGCTCTGATTGGCACAAAAGGAAAACAAACACAGGTTTTTGATGAAAAAAGGATGCGGTTACCAACAACTGTTATTCATGTTGGACCATGTACAGTAGTATCTATTAAGCGACAGGATAGCGATAAGTATTGGGCGGTGCAACTTGGTCTTGGTGTCCAAAAAGAGAAAAACGTCGCAAAACCGGAGCGGGGATATTTTAAAAAAACGGGGCTTACAACAATGCCTCGTTTTTTACGGGAGATTAGACTGAGTCAAATAACAGATCTGGAAAATCTTCCGAAACCCGGAGAAGCATTGGCTATTGATCAAATATTTTCCAGCGGCGATATGGTTTCAGTTACGGGTACTTCAAAAGGAAAAGGATTTGCAGGAGGAGTCAAACGGCACCACTTTGCCGGAGGACCGGCAACACATGGCCAGTCAGACCGTGAACGTGCTCCCGGATCCATTGGAAGCACGACAACTCCCGGAAGAGTCTATAAAGGTAAGCGAATGGCAGGTCGTATGGGAGGGAATACCGTTACGGTTAAAGGACTGCGTGTCGTAAAAGTAGATCCGACATTACATCAGCTGGTCATTGCTGGTCTTATTCCGGGATCAACCGGAGGATTGTTAATCGTTCGGCGTACGGCTTCAGGAGAGAAAACAGCAGCACCAGCACCATCGAAACAACCACCTGAGCTTGTAAAAGAACAGACATCATAAGTGATAGAAAGTGGAGTACTACCTATGGCAACAGCACGAAAACAAGAAAACATAGCAAAAATAAAACGATCCCGTCCCTCTGTTAGGGCGCAATCGAAAGAAAAGACAGGACTGAGCGCAGAGGTTTTTACTATTGCAGGAAAAAAGAAAGGGTTGGTAACCTTGCCCATGTCTGTTTTCGGAGTAAAGCATTATCCACAGCTTCTCGCTCAGGTAGTCAGAGTATTTCTGGCAAATCGACGCCAAATGAGCGCGCGGACAAAAACTCGCGGTGACGTAACGGGAAGTGGTCGGAAGATTTGGCGGCAAAAAGGCACAGGGCGTGCCCGACACGGAGACCGGTATGCGCCTATTTTTGTGGGTGGAGGTATTGCACACGGTCCACAGCTTCGGGATTTTCATTTACAAATAAACAAGTCAATGCTCAGACGTGCCCTCTTCTCAGCGCTCTCCGTACAACTGTCGCAAAAACACGTTGTTGTGGTTGAAGGATTGGGGAAAATTGCGCCAAAGAGCAAAGAATTATTGACTATTATGTCGCGATTACAGTGTAAAACGAGCGGTCAAAAATTGCATGAATCAGTTCTTTTGGCCACACCGGGTAAAGTCGATGCAGTCTATCGTGCAGGGAAGAATATTGATCATTTAACCGTCAGAGATGCGCAACTATTACACGCATATGATGTTTTATCGCATCAAAAAATTGTCCTTATGGAAGAAGTTTTGCCAGTGTTTGAACAGAAAGGGAAACAACGATGAATCAACAGATTATCATTCGACCACTGATCACCGAAAAATCTATGCAGACAATTCAAAAAGGAGCATATGTTTTTGAGGTAGTCCGGACCGCCTCAAAACATCAGATTGAACAGGCAATCAATACATTATTTGGTGTAGCAGTACAGCAGGTACGTACGGTATATTTGCATGGGAAACAAAAACGAGTAGGGAAAAGAAGACAGATAATTACTACAGCTGGAAGGAAAAAGGCATTCGTGACACTTCTCCCCGGGCAAAAAATAGATCTCTTTCCCAGCGCACCGAAAGAACAAACAACATGAATAGCAAGATAAAACCAGAAAAATCACTGACGTATTCTTTTCCGTATCGAGCCGGTCGCGATGCGTATGGAAGAGTTTCTATTCGTCATCGGGGTGGTCGACATAAACGGTTATATCGATTGATTGATTTTGCTCGATCAAAACATGATGTTCCTGCAAGGATAGCAAGTGTTCAATATGATCCATACCGGGGAGCTGCAATAGCACTTCTTTTCTATCGTGATGGGGCAAAACGCTATATCCTAGCGCCAGTTGGTTTACAAGTTGGTGATCATGTCAGTGCTGGAGAACATGCTCCGCTAAAAGTCGGTAATGCGCTTCCACTCCGCAATATGCCGGTTGGTACATTTATCCACAACATCGAATTAAATCCGGGATCAGGAGGGAAAATTGTTCGGGGAGCAGGGAACGTTGCAACAGTATTGGCAAAAGAGAATGGATTAGTGCGGGTGAAACTGCCTTCAAATGAAGTCCGGGTCGTTGATGAGCGGTGTTATGCAACAGTTGGTCAACTTTCCAATATAGACCGAAAGCATCGGGTATTGGGAAAGGCTGGCAGGAGCCGCTGGCTGGGTATTCGGCCAACTGTACGTGGTGTTGCACAGGATCCCCGATCTCATCCGCATGGTGGAGGAGAAGGAAGAAGTGGTATTGGTATGCCTTCCCCGAAGTCACCATGGGGCAAACGTACCCGTGGAGTGAGAACAAGAAGAAGTAAAGCGAGCGACAAGTTTATAGTTGAGCGCCGGAAGTAATTGTGTAACAATCTAAAAAACTATGGCAAGAAGCGATAAAAAGGGTCCGTACATAGACCAAAAATTACTCAAGAAAGTGCAACTGCAAAAGCAGGATGGCAATCGGGTACCAATCAAAACATGGGCGAGGGCCAGTCAAGTCCCGCCGGAGTTTGTTGGACATAAGTTTGCCGTACACAACGGACGAATATTTATTGAGATTTTAGTAGCTGAGGATATGGTTGGTCACCGTTTAGGAGAATTTGCTCCGACACGTACGTTTCGTGGACACGGAAAAGTGACGAAGCGTACCATGGAGAAGACCTAATACTTGTTGGAGGGAACATGATGCTTATTAAAAGTCACGCAAACTATATTAGAGTAACGCCGCGAAAAGTCAGATTTGTTGCTGATGCTATCCGGTCTTTGCCTGTCGAGAAAGCATTAGCCTATCTTCATGTGCTGCCTCATAAAGCAGTAAAACCGCTTCAGAAAGCATTGATAAGCGGAGTAGCCAATGCTACTTCACGGTTGAAAGTGACGAAAGATGCGTTATACATACATGCGATAGATGTTAATGAGGGACCGCGGCTTAAGCGATGGCAGCCTGTTTCTCGAGGTATGGCACATGGGTACGTCCATCGGTTAAGTCATATTACTATCGTATTGAGCACGCGTGAAGATAAACAGAAACATATGTCGTCACGACAAACAACGCCAGTAGTGACAAAAGAAAGGAGCAAACAACGTGGGACAAAAGATAAATCCTAATGCATTGCGTCTTGGTATTCACCACGCGTGGGATTCACGGTGGTATTTCAATAGCAAAAAAGAGTTTCGTACAACATTGCTGGAAGATATACGACTTCGTAAGTTACTCTTGATAGAATTACGTTCAGCGGGAATATCACGTGTCGAGATAGAACGATCGATTCGTCGGGTTGATATTATGTTGCACGTTGCCCGTCCGGGTGTTGCCATTGGACGTGGTGGAGAGGAATTAACAAAAATTAAAAAGAAAGTAGAAACATTTTTTGACCAGAAAAAAGATAGGCTCAAAATTGACATTCGCATCGAACCCGTGAAGAAACCCGACTTGAATCCGTATCTGGTTGCCAACACCATTGCCGAACAGCTGGCTCGCCGGATGCCGCATAAACGTGTCGTGCATCAGGCGTTAAGTCGAGTAGTAAGCGCGGGGGCAAAAGGAGTGAGAATTGTACTTTCAGGAAGAATAGCCGGAGCGGAAATTTCCCGTGTTGAAAAATATTCAGAAGGAACCGTACCGCTTTCAACAATTCGGGAAGACGTACAGTTTGCCAAGGTGCCGGCTCTTACCAAGTCAGGATATGTCGGGGTAAAAGTCTGGATTTGTCAATAACGATTATACTATGTTACAACCAAAGCGATTTAAACACCGGAAACAATTTCGAGGCAAAAGACGCGGTATGGCAACACGTTCAAACCATGTGTCGTTTGGTCTCTATGGCCTCAAAGCGCAAGAGTCAGCCTGGATAACGAGCAATCAGATTGAAGCAGCGCGGATTACCTTAAGCAAGAAAACACAAAAGGGTGGTAAATTATGGATCCGGATATTTCCCGATAAGCCCATTACCAGTAAACCAAATGAGACGGGATTGGGAGGCGGCAAAGGAGAAGTGGCAAACCACGTGGCAGTTGTTCGACCAGGACAGATGTTATTTGAAATTGCGGGCATTGATGAAGCTGCCGCCCGTGAAACACTGAAGCAGGCAGGATACAAGCTGCCCATTAAAACTGTTATTGTGACCAGAGTATGAAAAAGAAAGAAAAAGTAACATTGCGGGAAAAAAGTATGGGAGAATTGCGCGTATTGTTAGGCAAAAAACGCAGTGAACAGTCGCAAGTTTATCTTCGGATGCGGGAAGAGAAGAATACGCAAAAAATTCAAAAAATACGGCGTGATATCGCAGTGATACTTACCCTCATACATGAGGTAGAGTTACGGGAAGGAGGCGCATGAAAAAAACGCTACAAGGAATCGTTATTTCGATGAACATGCAAAAGACAGCTGTTGTTGTCGTTGAGCGTACGATGCGCCACCCTGTGTATCATAAGATATTGCGGAGAACGAAACGGTACAAAGCTCACGTCGAAGGAATAACGGTGCAAACGGGAGATCATGTGCAGCTGGTTGAAACACGTCCCTACAGTAAAGAAAAACGATATCGGATAGAGAAAGTCATGACAGGATAAAACATATGTTACAATTACGAACAATCATGGACGCTGCTGATAATACCGGTGCGAAACAATTAGAACTTATCGGAATACCCGGTCATGGAAATAAACTGGTTGCGCATTTGGGAGATATAGTCAAGTGTGTCGTAAAAAAAGCTATACCAACCGGTATGGTGAAAGAACACGAGAAGGTATTTGTCGTCATAGTTCGAACACGACGATCGATACGAAGAAATGACGGTTCAATCATTCGATTTGATGATAATGCTGGTGTTATTTTAGAAAACGTTGAAGAGAAACTGCCAAAAGGAACACGTATTTTTGGCCCGATTGCGCGTGAGATAAAAGATTTGGGATTTAATAAAATCGCCAGTATGGCACAGGAGGTTTATTGACGCGATCCGAATGATCCGAATTTACATCCGAATGATCCTAATAAATTTCATTCGGAGCATTCGGATGTATTTGTAGATTGGGATCGCTTATCGTATGAAACTAAAAAAGGGAGATCAAATTATTGTTACTGCAGGGAAAGAAAAAGGAAAGAAAGGGAAAATTGACCGGATTGTACCTGCATCCAATGCTGTTATTGTCGCCGGACTCAATCTCTATAAACGTCACGTGAAACGTCGTGATGAGAAGCATCCGGGAGGTATTATTGATATTGCGCGTCCTCTCCCTGCAGGAAATATTGCCCTCATTTGTCCGAGATGCAAATTACCGACAAGAATCGGCTTTATGATGGTGAAAGAACAAAAAAACAGAATGTGTAAGAAGTGTAAACAGACTCTATAAAAAGGTACTCTATGACATTACATGAACTCTATAATCAACAGGTAGTAACAACACTCATGAATGAGTTTGGGATTGCGAATGCTCTTTCTACCCCTAAAATCAATAAAATAGTCGTGAGTATGAGTTTAGGAGAAGCGTTGAGTGATAAGAAGATCTTGGAGACGATGGGGGAACAACTTGCTCTGATAACCGGACAGAAACCACTTACCACTCGAGCGCGGCGATCCATCGCAACCTTTAAGTTGCGTGCAGGGATGCCGATAGGATTAAAAGTAACCATACGCGGAAAGCGGATGTGGGCATTTTTACATAAATTAATTACCATTGTATTTCCGCGCGTTCGTGACTTTCGAGGGATATCGCCTCGTGTATTTGACGGACGGGGTAATCTGAATGTTGGGTTCTCAGAGATGACCGTATTTCCTGAGATACAATATGAAAAACTTGATACAATACGAGGATTGGAAGTGACCATTACAACTTCTTCCGGCAATGATAAAATGGCGTATCGATTGTTACAGTTATTAGGTATGCCGTTTGAGAAGGGAAACTAAGTATGGCAAAAACATCATCTATTGTTAAATTTAAACGAAAACAAAAATATCCAACACGACACGTCAACCGTTGCCAATTGTGTGGACGCGCACGGGGATATATTCGCCGGTTTGGTCTTTGTAGATTATGTTTTCGAGAATATGCACATCGAGGGGAAATTCCCGGTGTGACTAAGGCATCATGGTAAACGATCCGATTGCTGATTTTTTAACACGAATTAAAAATGGGTATCTGGCCCGAGTACATGAGGTAAGTGTTCCATACTCCACTATGAAAGAGCAGCTTGCGTTAATGCTTGTTGCAGAGGGGTATCTTGCCCAAACCCAGACAGTGAAAGGAAAAGATGTTAAGCACGGTAATGCCAAACAATCATTAGTGTTAAAACTTCGCTATGATCATAAAAAACCGGTTGTCGAGCAGATACGACGTATCAGCAAGCCTGGAGCACG
>JACQMD010000114.1 GCA_016203755.1 Candidatus Roizmanbacteria bacterium | reverse complement strand
TTCTCATCATCAACACTGTGATAGTTGAAATATCCGTGCATAGGACTGTCTACTATACGCAGGTTTGTGAAGAAAATGCAAGGTTACCTACTGGGGAGAACTGAATAGTTACTTTCCAAGCAATTGACATTGGCATAAAAACCCTATAACCTGTTACTATAATTATTGAGAGAGGAGGTGAAGAATATGAAGAAATTAACTATCGTATCTATGGTGTTTACGCTTATGCTTGTGGTTACCGCATCAGTGCAGGCGGCAAAGCCGGTACAAACCGATTCACAAGGAGTTGAGGTTTCCTGGCAAAGTACTGCCTGTACTACTATCCAGGAAGGCGTGCTCGTATATTCGGTGAGTCATTACCTGGCCGGCCAGCCGCTTCCATTAGGTTTTGACGACTATGGCTATAACTACCAAGCCCATATGTTCAACGGGTCATACGCAAATACCTATCTGGGAGGAGAGGGTTTCCCGCCGTATACCGGCGACACTGCAGCCTATTTGGCTGACCATCCAACTGCGGCCGCCAAATGGTATTGGCCGTACCGTGATGTCGATCTTATGATGAAATGGGATGATATGTGGCTTGCTAATACCGATTGTGATGGAGATGGAAAACTTGACCGCCATTTTGGATACAGTTCCTATGTCGGTTCAAGTGCGTGGCTTACGAACCACATGAGCGGTGTCGATGACGGTGCAACATGGACATACTTTACCAAAATAGTTGCGGCGCCATCTGATGCAGTAAAAACTGCAGGTTTCTGGTATGGAGCTGATGGAGTAGAAATCGGTCCGGAGATCTGGACAGACTTTACAGTGCTTCAAGAAGTAGAAAGTGGAGCAGGTGCAACCTATGTCAGTCCTTCAGGTCCTGGATTTGGACAGTATTAATTTCGTTTGGTTCGCTTAGAAAAAACGAGGGCGTGAGCTCTCGTTTTTTTTGTTAGGTAGTAAGTTCAAACACCTTCTCTCTCCCCTTTTCACCTGAAACTAAAACGAGAGAAGATGGGGGAATGTCCAGAAATTCGGCGAGGGATTTTTTTATGGCGGCATTTGCGCGTCCGTCATGGGGAGGTTCGTGGACAGCAATTTCAAAGTGAGTTTCGTCGAGTTGCTTGACGTATTCCCGTTTACTCTTCGCTTTTGCTTTGACAGAGAGTTTCATTTTACTCTTCTTCTCTTTCCTCATACCCCTTCATCCACACATCTGCCTCTTTGCCTTCGAAGAGGATGACGCCGCGTTTTATAAGTGAGGGGGGTTTACCGACCTTTACTTTTGTAAGGCCACCCGAAACACGGGCAGCTCCCTGCATAAACGCTTTATACCAGTTTTTGTTTGCAAGAACGACTTCATCGCATATTGTCGTTGCCAGCTCGCCAATCTTTTCATGCACGCTGTCGGCAAAACTGCCCAGTTCAATCAGCGGTTGCAACACGAGTATCTTTGTTCCCTTAAATGTTTTTATGTGCTCAAGCGCGGCATACACTGCGTCAGGATTGGCATTAAACGTATCATCGATAATGGTGACTCCTCTCCGAACGGTTTCGTGCATTGTTTTCTCAGGCAATTGCAGCGTGTCTAATGCTTTTTTGATAGCAGTATCACTCATCCCGCAGGCTTTCACAGCGGCAATTGCGAACGCCAGGTTTTGTTTGAAGTGTAACGCGTGGATGGAAGCGGGAAGATGTTTTATCGATGTAGTATTAATCACTCTCGTCGTGAAACGTCTCTGTTTTTTCGCCCACTCAATCATTTGTTTGGATTGGTCGCTTGCGGCATTAAAAAGTGCAACTCCCCCATCTCCGAGCGCTTCAATCAGTTCGTATTTTGACCGCCGCGTCGTATCGAGGGACCCAAATAAACTCTGATGCTGTTCGTTAATACCGGTAATGATGGCAACGCTAATTTTATTGCCAAATATTGAACAGCTGCTTGCAATTTCTCCCGGATGATACGCGGCCATTTCGCAGACGAAAAAGTCGGCACCGGTAAGATTTGCCTTGAGAACACGCTCAGCGATGCCAATATCAGAGTTTTGCGAGGCGAAGGTTTTCACTGTTTTGTATGCTGATGCAAGAAGTTGCGCGGTGAGCTCTTTTGTTGTTGTTTTTCCGTAACTGCCGGTGATACCAACCACGACCAGATTGGGATACCGTGCAATTTTTTCCCGCGCAAGACGGATTTTCCGTTTCTTATGAATCTCAAAAAGACGATTCGAAAGAATAATAAGGAAGGCAATCAGCGGACCAATGAACTTGTCAATCAACAAAAAATGAACCGGGAAATAGTAAAACCTACTCAACAACAACAGGAGAACAATGGCACCAACAAAAAGTCCAATGACGACAACGCGTATCCGCGGAGGCGGCTTTTTCCATCCGCTTCGAAGCGCCAGTACATCTCGAACCCCCTCAAAAAGATATAAACCAATCGTTGTGGCAAAAAATCCTATACCGACATACACCAGCGATTTTTCATACTCATTGGGTATCTGCTCCTGACCTTCAAGTAAAATTATCATACCAACCAACACAATCCACTTGATGATGGAAAGAATACTCAATAACCAACGTTTCCCTTGCCTGGTTTCCCGAAGATGCACCAGCATCCGGTCAACCCGATATTCTTTCCGCTCCCACCAGAAGAGGTGATAGAGAATCGTACGGGCGGAACGGATGAGGAAGACGATAAAAACTAGGTTGTACATATCGGTATTTAGTAGGCACTAGACTAGAATAGCTTATGCTAAACTAGTCAATATGCTTGTCAAATCAAGTAAACTAAGCGATTACAAGATTAAAAAACTGATCTGGTACTTTTGTGTTGATATTGATGCCA
>JACQMD010000005.1 GCA_016203755.1 Candidatus Roizmanbacteria bacterium | reverse complement strand
TACGATCCCGTTTGATACCTTCGGAACACGTTCAATTGACCAGCCACTTCTCAAGCGTTTTTTATTTTCTCGTATGCAACACCATCATGTCGGAGTTATAAGTTATCGTGAACATTCCCGTTTGGCTGGTACGAAGGAAACTGTGACATCATAACTTTTGTTTTGACGGTATACGGGCGATGTGCTATGCTGTATGAGTCATATGGATACTCCTGTTGCCCGCAGGGAATCAGACACTTCGTTTCATCTGCAGAAGGTAGGTGGTATTGCAGTTTTGATGATCCTCCTTGTTTTTTCAGCATGGTGGCTGTTTATGAGAAATCAGCGCTTTATCCCTCATCCTCCGGCAGTTCCGGCATCACCGGTTCCCACAATACCTATCTCAGGTTCGGGTTGCGCAGTTGCCGGTTGCAGCAGACAACTCTGCGTGGAAGAGAATCGTGCAGATGAAATCGTTACCACCTGTGAATGGCAGGAGGAGTATGAATGTTATAAGACCGCAACGTGTGAACGGCAGAAAAACGGAAATTGTGGTTGGACCGAAACTGCAGCATTAACACAATGTCTACAAGTTCAATAAAACATACCATAGGGTAAACAATTAATTAGCAGACGTACCCCCTTGACTGCTTATGCTATACTGCAGATATATGGAAAGTTGGTGTTTCCAAAACGAATGCATCCGTGAGAGGATGGGAGGGAAAACTTATGATTACTCACGATGTCACGCTCTATCGATATGCTGCTCCACTTATAGGTATACCTCACTGGTTAAAAAAACAGATTCCTACCTCTCGAATTTCTGCTTTCCAACGGAATTCCACTGCTGATCTGGCACCTCCTCACTCAAAACTCATTGCTTCATCTCTCCGAATGAACAGGAGAATGAACAAAACGGAACAACCAATTACTTCTCCAATTTCCCCGCCTTTTGCTCAACAAGAACAGCAATTCAATCAACTCATAAAAAAATCAGGAACTATTCTGTATCGGGTTTCTTCCGTATTCCCCTTTGATTTTTTCCCGGATACGATTATTATAGATGAAAATAAAATAGAGATAGTTGAACGAACATTTTTTCTCTTTGAAAAAGTATGTCCAATTTTGATTTCCGATATAAAAACAGTGACGGTTTCCTGTGGTCCACTGTTTGCGACGTTGTACATAGAGCTTATCGGTTTGCAGGAAAATCCTGGCCCCATACCGTATTTATGGCGATGGGAAGCACTTCGTGCGAGTCGGATTATTTTAGGACTCATGACCTGTTTTCAGGAAGGACTCGATCTTTCACAGTTAAAAACTGATCATGTGGCCGATCGACTCGTTACTTTGGGTCATGCCCGAATGAGATGATATAATATGTGCTATGCTGCTAGCGCAACAGGTAACATCGGTGTTGTCGGTATTAACTCTTATCGGACAAGTGATTCTTATCGTCCTGATCGCTGCCTACTTCAATGCTTCAGTAAGAAAATTGCTTTTGCCCATTATACCGAATCGTCTGTTCCTTTTCTCCTTTGTCGTTGCCCTTGTTGCAACTATGGGGAGTCTGTTTTTCTCCGAAATTGCCGGTTATGAACCATGTAAGCTCTGCTGGTTTCAGCGAATTTTTATGTATCCGCAGGTGGTACTCTTTGGCATGGGGATGGATCGAAAGGATAAAAACGTTTTCGGTTATGCGATGGTGCTGTCTGGAATCGGAGCACTGATTGCTGGCTACCATTATCTCCTGCAGCGGGGACTCGTGAACGAAATTGTTCCCTGTTCAACGGTCGGATATTCGATATCCTGTACTGACAAGTTTGTGATGGAGTTAGGCTATATTACCATTCCGCTCATGTCATTGACCGCATTTTTGCTGTTATTTGCTCTTGCACTTGTTTACAAAAAGTCGGTACACTCTCGACAAACACGATGAAAACAGTATCACCCGGAGTGGGAATTCCTATCATTATTATTACTGTGTATATTGTCACGACGCATCCGTTTTTGAAATTGTTTCAGTATCAGCTGCTCTATACAATGCTGTTTGCGCTGATTTTCTTTGCGTTCTTTGCGCAGCGAACGCATCGAATGAGAAGTGTGATGCCTGCTTTTGCAATGCTATTGAGTGCATTTCTCCTGCTCCTTGTCGGTACTACCGGGTGGTTTCAGTCTCCTTTTGCCTTCGGTATGTATCTTCTCATTGTTGTTTTATCTTTCCTGTTTCCTCCGGCCGTTTCGTTATCTTTAGTCTCAACACTATTTTTGATCGTATTACTTCGACTGGGCAATGATGATCCGACCACAAGCTTTTTGACTATTCTTTCGCTCCTGACCATAATCCCGGTCAGTTTTTTCCTCCGTGAGAAGTATCTCGCATTTCAAGAGGCGGAACGCGCAATTCTTATTTTACGAAAAGGCAAACGTATACATAATAACGTATTGGATGACATTCTCGGAAACGAGGTAGTACGCTTTGCAACACAACTTCGTGAACCATTGAACCGGATAAAACAGTACGTGCATCAGCTTGATCCAACAGACTTACCAGCCCGTACCGAAAAAAAACGCCAGCAGATTATTACCACCACCGAACAATCACTTGCCTTGCTGAAAGAATTTGAAGAAGAGGTCACCGGAGGAACGCTTCTTTCTACCCCAGAAAATAATGAATCCGGTCTACCAGCTGGGAAGGCGAAAGCTCGCTCTTTATCAGATATGTTTTAGCCCCAAGCCTGAGCGCCTCTGCTATGACGGGATCGTGCATGAGATTGGTAAACAGCACAACCGGTTCCGGATCACTCTGGTAGAGCGGAAGTTTTTTCAGTTCAATGAGAAATGATAACCCGTTTACCTTTGGCATCATCATGTCAAGAAGAATAAGATCATATTTCTTTTCCCGGGCAGCGTTCAACGCTTCCTCTCCATCTGAAACTGCATTCACCACAAATCCCGCGTTGGTGAGAATCTCCTCATACAGTTCGCGTGTTGCGGCATCATCCTCGGCAAGAAGAATTCTTTTCGGTTCCGAAACATTATCATCCATACCGGTATTGTAGCAGATTGTACAAGATATTTTACAACGGTTAAACAGCGTGAGATAGTGGTTTGATTGAGTAGGGACGAAATGATCCTGATCCGCGGCGAAAATAATACGAAGACAAATAGCTGCTTAAGATTTTATACCGGTCAATGTCAAAGAGTGTGCCGGTTGGCAGAATATCATCTGATGAGGTGGTATGTTGTATCAGGCACCATTTGTGCAAAATAAACCGCTCCCACTTTCCGGTCTCCTTCTGTTTCTCAATAATTTCAACCGGACGATCAAAATACCACGGTTTTATTTTATTTTCAGCAAACGCCAGAAGCGCACGAAGATTGTATCGTTTTGCCGGTTCTTCACCGCAGCAGGCGCCGCGGCATATTCCTAAATGGTAGTCAAAGCATGTCCGTGACGAATGATCAATACCAAGAATTTTTTTGCACAAATGGTATTTTTCTGCTAAAAAACTCATAAAATCGAGGGCTTTTCTTTTTGAGCGATAGACACCAAGAACACTGTCAATATCGTTTACATCAATGGCAGCTGTATCGTCGAGCACAACCGACTGGTATCCCTCTTTTGTCACATGTTGCCGGGCAATCACGAGTCCGCGATGATTTCGTAATTGTCGATTGTAGATTGGCTGCATTGTTTTAATAAGCTCTGATTCGCGAAGAAGCGCCCCGAGTTCTCCTGCCGTTTCAATCCATGTTATGTCTGCAATTTGCCGGCACATAGCAAGTTGTTTTTGTGAACTTGCATCTGCCGAAAAATGAGACAGAACACGTGCGCGGATATTAATCGCTTTACCAATATAAAGAAGATTCCGGCCTTTGTCATGAAAGAAGTAAACCCCGGCAGTTTCGGGAAGTTTTTCTATCGTTTCCGGATCAAGAAGGGGAGGCAGCGTCGGCTTTTTTTGA
The DNA here is from genome assembly GCA_016203755.1 of Candidatus Roizmanbacteria bacterium. Taxonomy (GTDB): domain Bacteria; phylum Patescibacteriota; class Microgenomatia; family 2-01-FULL-40-14; genus JACQMD01. Next base: position 1,141 of record JACQMD010000005.1, on the reverse strand, counting down.
ATGCGTGCAATTGCAGCAACGATATCATTTTCTGTTACACGTTGTTTAATGTGCTGATAAAATTGCCAGAGTACATGCGCATCGTCAAACGCACGGTGGCGATTGGTGATCTGTAAGCCCAGCCGTTCAATAATTGTTGAAAGGTCATGATGTAAAAATTGCGGGAAGAGTGCACGGGAAAGACGTGCAGTACAAAGTAACGGTGCTTTGAATGGCCGTTCAAGCCGTTCAAATTCATGTTTCACAAAACTATAATCAAACCGTACATTGTGCGCCACAAATACTGCCCCGTCCAGAAGTTCTTGTATATGCTTTTCAAGCTCAACAAACAGCGGCGCGTTAACCAGTTCCTCACGCCGTATACCGGTTAAAGAAAAAATTTCAGAGGGGACGTGGCGATCGGGATTGATCAGTTGATTGCAGGTAGCAACCACCTTATTGTCTTCAACCCGTACGATACCGATCTCAATAATCCGGTCGTACACCGGGCTCAAACCGGTAGTCTCAACATCAACAAATGCAAGCGGGGCAGCAGGATCCATAGTAACGGGTATACTACACGGAATTTGCTTATGATGCAAGTATCATCGTTTTGATGGAGAAAGAAAAAAAGAATACACTGCAAAAAATTATTACTATTACTGTTCCCCAGTAGTGCTTACTTCAGATTTTTCCCTAGCCTTGGGTTCTTCATACCAATTCTCATATTGATATAAAAGAGTTCGAGGACCGTAGTCTCTCTGATGTATGGCGGGGACGTAGCCGGTTATAGCTGTAAACAACTTTTCATCCGAAAGAGATTCACCTGATGCTCTTCTGTCACGATATAAAGAACAATATTCTCCGTAGTGTTCGTCTTTCGTACTTAAACCACCTCTTTCGGCCATACCTTCAAATTGAAGACATTCTGTATAGGGACCTGCAATTGCAGGATGTTTTTGTTGCATTCGGGGGCACTCTGGACATCTAGCCATATAGTGATTATACACATAAGTGCAACCGCTACGCTATTTTGCTGTAACTATTCAGTTCTTTCCGACAGCTCCATTGAGAAGATACTCTTTTAAGGTAGGAGTCAGTGGTTGATTCTTAAGTTTAATGGTTTGAAAGACACTCATATTTACCATGTGGGTTTGTGCTC
>JACQMD010000106.1 GCA_016203755.1 Candidatus Roizmanbacteria bacterium | reverse complement strand
TTCGGATCATTCGGATCGCTAGCGCAATATGATAAATAATTATAAACTCATTCTAGGACTAGAAATTCATTTACAGCTCAGCACATCTACCAAGATGTTCTGTTCGTGTAAAAATGAGCCGTTCGGGAGCGAGCCGAATACCCACGTCTGTCCCGTGTGTCTGGGATTGCCCGGCGCAATGCCGGTACCCAATCGCGATGCCATTGAAAAAGCCCAAATGATGGCAGAAACCCTCGGAACAACACTGCAAAAGCAGATTATTTTTGAGCGGAAGAATTATTTCTATCCCGATCTGCCGAAAGCGTTTCAGTTGACAACACCGCATTATCCTGTCGGGAAAGGCGGGAAGTATACCTTATTGTTTCCTCCAAAATATGCAAATAAGCAAATAAGCAAATATCCAAATGGATATACCATTGGTTGGAGGGAAATTCATATTGAGGAGGATACAGCAAAGTCGCAGCACAGAAACGGCAAAACATATATTGATTTCAATAAATCTGGTGTACCACTTCTTGAAATGGTAACAGAGCCGGATTTTCAAAGCATAGATGATGCGGTGGAATTTGGAAAAGAAATACAGTCAATAGCCCGCTATTTAGGAGTTTCAGAGGCAGATATGGAAAAGGGACAGTTGAGGTTGGAAGCAAATATTTCACTCAAAAAGATCAAAAAGACAGAATTGCCAGATTATCGAGTGGAACTTAAAAACATTAACTCGTTTATGTTTATGAAGAATGCGCTTGATTCGGAAGTGAAACGCCAGGTAGAGGCATTGGATCGGGGAGAACGGCTTGTGCAAGAAACTCGAGGGTACGATGCAGTAACAAAGAAAACATTTACGCAGCGGGGGAAAGAAGAAGCGCATGATTACCGGTATTTTCCGGAGCCGGATATTCCAGCAATAAGTATAAAGTATAAAGTATTAAGTATAACGTATAAAACACCAAGCGATTACGTTGAGAAATTGAAAAAATACAACATACGTTTGTCTTATATCCCGGTGCTAATTGCGAATAAACAGTTGGCAGACTTTACTTTAAAGGTTATTAAATTGGGAGAAAAACATCCTATTACCGCAGATATGATTGCTGGAACAATTGTTAATAAAAAAGTAGATCCAAATACAACGTCGCCGGAAAAACTCCTTAAAAATCTTGTGCTTTCAAAATCATCCGTTGTTTCAGACCAATCGCAATTACGAGAATGGGTAGAACAGGCAATCAAAGAGAATCCAAAGGCAGTTGCGGATTATAAAGCCGGCAAACAGGCAGTTATCGGAGTGCTCATTGGAGCGGTTATGAAATTATCGAAAGGAAAAGCTGATGCAGTTGCCACGCGACAGATTCTCATTAAATTGTTACAATAGTACCATCCAATATGTCAGACTTTGTCCATCTTCATGTCCATTCCGAATACTCGCTTCTTGATGGCCTTATTAAAATACCGGATTTACTAAAAAAAGTGAAAGAACAGGAAATGTCAGCCGTTGCGCTCACCGATCACGGAGCAATGCATGGGGCATTCAAATTTTATAAAGAAGCCAAAAAACTCGACATTAAACCAATTATTGGACTTGAGGCGTATCAGGCAAAACGAAGCAGATTCGATAAACAACAAGGAATAGACGATGACCGGTATCACCTGACACTGCTTGCCAAAAACAACACGGGATATAAAAACCTCATGAAGCTCACCACGAGCGCTCATCTTGAAGGATTTTATTATAAACCCCGAATCGATTTTGATCTGTTAGAAAAACACCATGAAGGAATACTCTGTCTGTCCGGCTGTATGCAGGGACTCGTCCCGTCGCTGGTAGCTCAAAACTATACAGATGAAGCGGAAAAAGCGCTCCAGCGATATGTAGCTATCTTTGGCGAAGATTTTTATCTGGAGATTCAACGTCATCCGAAGATTGCCAAACTGGAAACTGTCACAAAACAGCTTGTTTCTCTTTCGAAAAAACACGGTATTCCGCTCGTTGCGACAAACGATGTGCACTATCTGAATCCAGACGATGCGTATGCGCAGGAAATCCTTCTTTGTATCCAGACCCAGCGGACGATTCTTGAGAAAGATCGGCCCATGAGTATGATGGATTCTCCCGATTTTTATTTCCGGACAGAAGATGAGATGAAAGCTCTCTTTGCGGAGTATCCGGAAGCGCTTGAAAATACGAAGGCGATTGCAGATAAAGTTACTATTGAAATCGAAACAAAGCGATGGGTGTTGCCTGCATTTCAAACGCCCAAAAACGAATCTGCCGAGGAGTATTTACGAACACTCACGTTTGAGCGCGTCCCAACCCGGTTTGAAAAGCTGACCGATGAAATGAAACAACGCATCGATTATGAACTTGAGGTGATTTGTACCAAAGGATATGCTACATACTTTTTAATTGTGCAGGATTTTGTTAATTGGGCCAAAAACAATGGGATTGTTGTGGGCCCGGGACGCGGATCTGCGGCCGGGTCATTAGTTGCGTATGTACTCCATATTACTGACATAGATCCGATTAAAGGTGTTATTCCGTTTGAGCGGTTTCTCAATCCATACCGTCCATCTCCGCCTGATATTGATCTTGATTTTGCCGATGTCCGGCGTGATGAGGTTATTGCGTATGTTACCAAAAAATACGGAGATGATAAGGTCGCGCAAATTATTACCTTTGGTACCATGGAAGCAAAAGCCGCTATTCGTGATGCAGGCCGGGCCCTCGGTATGCCGTATTCGCAGCCTGATAGGATTGCCAAGATGATACCGCTTGGCCAGCAGGGGTTTGCCATGACATTAACGCGGGCACTGAAAGAATCGGCTGAGTTACGGTCGGCGTATGAGGCTGAGGAAGATACAAAAAAGCTTGTTGATCTGGCCAAAAAACTCGAAGGGGTATCACGTCACGCCTCCACTCATGCAGCAGGAGTAGTCATTGCTGATAAACCCCTTACCGAATATGTCCCGCTGCAGCGTGAGGCGAAAGGAGACCGGATTATTACGCAGTATGATATGTATTCACTCGATCTGAACGCCTCACCCGATGGTCAGGCAGTCGGGCTTCTCAAAATGGATTTTCTTGGACTTCGCAACTTAACAATTCTGGAAAATGCGATTCGTTACGTCAAACAATCAAATGGAATAACGATTGAGTTAACAAAAATACCGCTTGATGATACAAAAACATATGAACTTATCAGTCGGGGTGAAACAGTTGGAGTGTTTCAACTCGAGTCCGGCGGCATGCAGCGACTAGGGAAAAACCTCAAACCCACAAAGTTTTCAGATATCTCCGCAATGGTTGCGCTCTACAGGCCGGGGCCTATGGCGTGGATTGATGATTTTATCGCTGGAAAACAAAATCCCAGCAAAATCCGCTATCCGCATCCAGACCTAAAACAAATTTTAGGTGAAACATACGGCATTGCCGTGTATCAGGAGCAATGCATGCAGATTGCAAATGTCATGGCCGGTTACACGATGGCAGAGGCAGATAGACTCCGGATGGCTATTGGGAAAAAGAAAAAAGAGCTCATGAAAAAAGAGAAAGAAAGTTTTATGAACGGGTGTATGCAGCAAGGGTATACAAAAAAAGTTGCAGAAAATGTATTTTCGCTGATTGAAAAATTCGTCGGCTACGGATTTAACAAAGCACATTCAGCATCCTACGCAACCATTTCCTACTGGACTGCATATATGAAAGCGCACTATCCGGTCGAGTTTATGACTGCACTCCTGACTGCTGAGAACGAAGGTTCATCGGGCCCGATCAAAGAGGAGAAGCTGAAACGTGGCATCAATGAGTGTCGACGTATGGAAATAGCGGTACTTCCGCCTGACATTAACAAATCAGGAGTTGAATTTACTATTGAAGCAGGAGCAATCAGGTTTGGACTGTCGGCAATAAAAAATGTTGGAACAGCTGCAATTGAAACCATGGTAGCTGCACGGAATGAGAAGTTATTTATCTCGCTTCCTGATTTTTGTGAACGGGTAGACATGCAAAAAGTAAATAAAAAAACCTTTGAAAGTCTTATTAAAGTTGGAGCGCTCGACAGTTTTGGAAAACGGGCGAGTATGCTGGCGGGACTTGCTGAAGTGATGCGCTGGGCACATCAGAAAAAGCAAGCGCACGAACAAAACCAGCAGAGTTTATTCGGTGAAGCATTCGTTGAAACTGCACCACCCATGCCGGTAATGGAGGAATTTACCAAACGCGAACTGCTAGCACTTGAGAAGGATTTACTCGGCTTTTATCTTCGGGAGCATCCGCTTTCGGGAAAACTAAAACAGATGCAAAGTAAAGCCAGTCATTCCCTCGCCGATGTTGCATCTCTTGCAAACGGCAATAAAGTAACGGTTGCCGGAATAGTCAATCGCATCAAGCGTGTTACCACTCGTAAAAACAATAGCGAAATGGCATTTGTAACCATTGAGGATTTGAGTGGTACAATTGATATCGTGGTGTTTCCGACAGTATATACCCGGACAAGGAATTTCTGGTATCAGGATACCATTCTTTTGGTACAAGGAAAGATTGATCGTCGCGATGATAAAGTAACTATTTTAGTCGATAATATCTATCCTCTTGACTTATGAAGCGTAAGGTTTTACAATTGAAACGAGGGTCGCTTGAGGTAACGGAGCGAGAGGTTGCGATAAAAGACACCGAAAAAGAAGAAGAACGGAAACGATTATTGCAATCATACTCGTTGGTAACAGCGCTGGGAGTTTCGCTCACCATCCCTCTCGTAGGAGGGGTAGTGATAGGAGTATATCTTGATCGAGTTTTTTCTTCTGCCCCCAAGCTGACACTCATTTTTGTTTTTCTTGGGCTCTTTGTATCTGGAGTACAATTGGCACGTCTTGTACGTGATACACGGTAAAGCAATGTTATACATATCACTTGCCGGGGAAACGATTGCACATATTGGAGTTTTTTCCATCACCAACTCATTGTTGACCACGTGGGTAATTATGGGTGTTATTATTATCTCTGTCATACCGCTTCAACGTACCCTATCTCTTGTCCCCACACGGGGACAAGTTTTTTTAGAATTTATCGTCGGATCCTTATATACGATGTTTGAAGGAGTATTGGGTCAGAACGTAAAACGGTTTTTTCCGCTCCTTGCAACATTTTTTATCTTTATCATTCTTAGTAACTGGTTTGGGCTCTTGCCCGGAGTGGGAAGTATTGGCTTTCATGAAAGGCTGCTTGGGGAAGAGAAATTTGTTCCGCTTCTTCGAGCCCCAACTGCCGACCTTAATACTACCTTCGCGCTCGCTCTTATTTCATTTGTGGTTATTCAAACCTATGGTATGAAGGCGTTGGGAAGCGCTACGTATCTGAGTAAATTTATCAATTTTACCAACCCTATCAATTTTTACGTCGGATTGCTTGAGCTTATTTCAGAACTGGGGAAAATAGTTTCATTTGCGTTTCGTTTGTTTGGCAATATTTTTGCGGGAGAAGTGCTCCTTTCGGTCATTGCATTTCTCATACCGGTGATTGCACCACTCCCGTTTATCGGACTTGAGCTGTTTGTTGGATTTATTCAGGCATTAGTGTTTTCCATGCTGACCGCCGTATTTATCGCAAGCGCGGCAGTGCAGGGAGAACACTAAAGGAGGTGACAAAAAACCGTATGGAAGAAGGAGCAATGAGATTATTAGCCGCGGCTATTGCAATAGGATTTGGAGCATTGGGACCGGGAATCGGTATTGGTATCATTGGAGGTAAAGCTATGGAGGCAATCGGGCGCAACCCGGAAGCAGAAGGAAAAATTCGGGTTGCTATGATTCTTGCCATTGCATTTGCAGAGGCTATTGCAATTTATGCGCTCGTTACCGCGCTTATCGTGAAGTTTGCCTAAAGTGTGGAGGAGGCACCATGCGGAATAACCTATATAAGTGCGGTTTCAACAAGCCGCGGTCGTATATACGGAAAATATGGAAGCATTGGGGATAAAAATACCATTATTGGTGACGCAGGTAATAAATTTCCTGATTATTTTGTTTGTTCTTCAGAAATTTCTGTATAAGCCAATTCTTGGCATACTTGATAAGCGAAAAAAGGAGATTGAAGAATCGATCACGATGAAGGAACAAGCTGCGCTTGAGCGGGAAACTATTGAGAAGGAACGTGCAAAGATACTCAAAGAAGCACGGGAAGAATCGCAGCGTATGTTGCGGAAAGCATTGGAGGATGGAAAACAAGTTGCCGAGTCGTTTGTGGTTGAGGGGAAATCGCAGCTATCGCAGGAACGGAAAAAGCTTATGGAGGAGATTGCGCAGGAACGTGAGAAGATACTTGAGCGCGCAACAAAACAAGCACTTTCCTACGCAGTGTCAATTGCCGAGCAAATTCTTGCCAAAAAGATGACGAAAGAAGAACAGGAGCGACTTATTGCCGATGCGCTCAAACAGTTGGAGAAGGTGTAGTATGGCATCGATGCAAGAACATCAATTAGAAAAAAAGGTGAATACCGTGATCGCCGGTTTCCTGATGTATTTGAAAAAAGAGAAAAAAATACATCTATTGCCGCACATTGTGAGAATGTTGCGGAAGCAACTTGAAGAAGACAAGAGAAAAGTGGAAATTATTTCAACTGTTCCCTTATCGAAAGAGCAACTGAATAGGATAAAACAGCTTATACAAGAAAAGTTCGGCAATGATCTTGTGGCGATAAACAAAGTTCAAAAGAATATTATTGGAGGCCTTATTATTCGGTTTGGAGATATTGTTATCGATCAGAGTCTTCGAACAAGGCTGGATCGTATTGAAAAGGAGTTGTATGGATATTGAATCAGCGCTTAAAGAACTGGAAGCATCTATAGTATCGTATCAGCATACTCCCTATGTGGAGCGTGTTGGTCATATTAAAACGATTGCAGATGGGGTCGCAAAGATAGCCGGACTCGGTTCTGTTGCCGCAGGAGAAATACTCTCATTTCCTCACGCAATCTACGGAGTAGTTCTTAATCTTGAAGAGGAAGAAGTTGGCGCAATTATTCTGGGTGACTATCAAAAGCTCACAGAAGGAGATGAAGTGAAGGGTACCGGCAGACTCTTATCTATTCCGGTTTCAGATGGATGCATCGGTCGAGTGATTGATCCGCTGGGACGGCCGCTTGATAAAAAAGGAGCAATAAAGAGTGATACGTATTATCCCCTTGAGCGTCTCGCACCGGGAGTTACGGTTCGTGAGCCCGTTGATACGCCACTGCAGACCGGTATTATTGCAATTGACAGTATGATTCCGGTTGGACGTGGACAGCGTGAATTAATCATCGGAGACCGCGGGACCGGGAAGACAGCATTGGCGGTTGATACGATTATCAATCAGGGAAAAGAAAAAAGCGGTGTCATTTGTATCTATGTCGCCATCGGACAAAAAACATCACGCATTGCACAGCTTATCGATACGCTCAAGAAAAATAACGCTATGGAATATTCCGTTGTCGTTTCAGCAGATGCGTCGGTTTCATCTGCTCTCCAGTTTCTTGCTCCTTATGCAGGATGTGCATTAGGTGAATATTTTATGCATAAAGGACGGGATGTCGTTATTTTTTACGACGATTTGAGTAAACACGCCTGGGCATATCGGGAAGTATCGCTCATTTTACGAAGACCTTCAGGTCGGGAAGCATACCCGGGAGATATTTTTTATCTTCATTCACGGCTCTTGGAACGTGCTGCAAAACTTGACAAGAAAAGCGGAGGCGGCTCGCTCACGGCATTTCCGATTATCGAAACGCAAGCAGGAGATCTTTCGGCATACATTCCGACAAACGTCATCTCGATAACTGACGGTCAGATTTTTCTTGAGACAGATCTGTTTTATGCCGGAATTCGACCGGGTATTAACGTTGGCGCATCTGTTTCACGTGTTGGAGGAGCAGCACAGCTGCCGGCTATGAAAAAAGTTGCCGGACGGCTCCGCCTTGACTTGGCTCAGTACCGTGAGTTGTCCGCCTTTGTTCAGTTTGCATCAGAGCTGGATGCAAAAACCCGCGAGAAGATCGAGCAGGGAGCTCGTATGGTTGAGCTTCTGAAGCAACAACAATATGTACCTATTCCTGTTGAGGAACAGGTAATGCTTATTTGGGCCGGAACTTCCGGACTTCTCAAAGATATTCCCGTTTCGCGGATTGCCGCATTTGCCCAAAAATACCGGGAACACATGCGAACCATTGGACGAAGCATCCTGGAAACTATCCGAAAAGAAAAAAAACTTAGCGACCAACTCGTAAAAAAAATCCATTCAGAAACGGAGGAGTTTGTAAAATCATGGCAGGAGTCAGAAAACTCGTCAAACGAATAAAATCGGCAAAAAATATTGCACAAATAACCAAAGCGATGCAAATGGTTGCGGCTTCACGCATGAGGCGTGCACAGGATGCTGCCCGCGCCGGCAAACCGTATCAGGAAAAAATTATGGAAGCAGTTACCGCACTTTCAACAACGATTGAGCAAGGCAGTCACGAGCTGCTTCGACCCGGTAATGACTCGGGTAAAATCTTACTTGTTCTTATTGCAACCAATAAGGGCCTTTGCGGCGGGCTCAATACCACCCTTTTCCGGCAGGTGATACGATGGTTTCCGAATCAACCCCAGATTGATTTCATAACACTCGGGAAGAAAGCACAGCAATTTGCCGTTCGTTCAAAAGCCTCGCTTCTTGCCGACTTTTCAAGCGATGATTTTCTTGGAAAGGCGCAAGCAGTGACAGAGCTCTTTGTCCAAAATTTTCTCAAGGGTACCTACAAAGAAGTATATATTGTATTTAATGAATTTATCAGTTCGCTCAATCAGGAGCCGGTCATGCGACGCATATTGCCCGTTGAGCTTATTCGTTCTCCCGGGCACACTCAGACTGAGGTTCAAATCGAATCCGGTGATATGCTCATTGAACCTTCACCAGATCGGGTTTTAAATGCGCTCCTTCCCCATTATATCGAAGTACAGCTACGAACGGCAATTCTTGAGGCGTTAGCTTCAGAGCATTCGGCCCGGATGATTGCGATGAAAAACGCAACCGATAATGCACGAGGATTGATTGATGATCTAACGCTTGCCTACAACCGTGCACGACAGGAGAAAATTACGTACGAGATTGCCGACATTGTAACGGCAAGAATAAGCATGGAATAATGATCCTAATTCAATCCGAATACATCCGAATGCTCCGAATAACAATTCATTAGGATCATTCGAATGCCAATTCGTAGAATTCGGATCGCTTATAAACAATGAACACTTCAAATAAAAACACAGGGAAAATCATTCAAGTCCTCGGCGCCGTTATTGACGTCGTATTTAGTCAGGAATCTGTTCCAGCAATCTATAATGCACTTCACGTAGTTAATCCAACGAACAAGGATAAAGTCATCACGCTTGAAGTTGCCGGGCATTTGGGTGACGGAAAGGTCCGAACTATTGCGCTCTCATCAACGGACGGGTTGAAACGCGGAGATCAGGTAGTCGATACCGGAGCCGCAATTTCGATTCCTGTGGGAGATGAAACATTGGGTCATGTATTTAATGTCACCGGTGAGCTACTCGATCAGGCCAAGCCGATAAAGGCGAAACAGTATTTTCCCATTCATCGCGGGAGTCCAAAACTTACGCAACAAAACGTGAAGCAGGAAATCCTAGAAACTGGGATGAAAGTTATTGATCTTATCGCGCCGTTTGTCAAGGGTGGGAAAGTTGCTGTTTTTGGAGGAGCGGGGGTCGGGAAAACAGTCATCATTCAGGAGCTTATACGAAATGTCGCAACCGTTCATGGTGGCGTTTCGGTATTTACCGGAGTAGGAGAACGGACACGCGAGGGAAACGATTTGTGGATTGAGATGAAAGCATCCGGAGTACTCAAAAAAACAGCGCTCGTTTTTGGACAAATGAATGAGCCACCGGGAGCCCGACTTCGGGTGGCATTAACCGGTTTGACCATGGCCGAGTATTTCCGTGATGAACAAGGACAGGATGTGTTGCTGTTTATTGATAATATTTTCCGGTTTGCGCAAGCAGGATCTGAGGTATCTGCCCTTCTTGGTCGTATCCCTTCAGCAGTTGGCTATCAGCCAACGCTTGCCTCCGAAATGGCTGCTTTGCAGGAGCGGATTACCTCAACAACAAAAGGATCTATTACTTCTCTTCAGGCGGTGTATGTACCTGCAGATGATTATACCGATCCTGCTCCGGTAGCTACATTTGCACATCTTGATGCGTCTATTACGCTGGAACGGTCTTTGGCTGATCAGGCACTCTATCCGGCAGTAGACCCGCTTGCATCAACGTCTCGAATTCTGACTCCGGACGTAGTGGGTACTGAGCATTACGAAGTGGCTCGTGGAGTGCAGCGAGTATTACAACGGTATAAGGATCTTCAGGATATTATTGCGATTCTTGGTATTGAAGAGCTTGCTGATGAGGATAAAGTAACGGTATCACGTGCACGGAAGATCCAGCGTTTCTTGACACAGCCTATGTTTGTTGCTGAAAACTTCACTGCAATCCCGGGTAAATACGTTTCATTGCAGGAAACAATCCGCGGGTTCAAAGAAATATTGGACGGTAAACACGATGACCTCGACGAACAGGCATTTTATATGAAAGGAACCATCGAGGAAGTGAAATAAACAGCCAATAGAGGTTAGCCATTAGCCACTAGGGAATTATGAAATCATATAAAGAGCTTACTGTATGGCAAAAATCATTTCAATTAGTTCTGATTCTCTATAAAATAACTTCTAAATTCCCGAGAGACGAATTATATGGTTTGACCTCACAAATACGAAGAGCTGCGGTTGCTATTCCTTCTAATATTGCTGAAGGATATGCAAGAAAATTCAGAAAAGAATATATACAGTTCCTATCAATTGCATATGGTTCCGGTGCGGAGTTAGAAACACAATTATTACTGGCGAAAGAATTGGGGTATTTATATGAAAATGACTATAGAACGACGAGTTCATTGTTAGAAGAAGTTATGAAAATGTTAAATAAAATGTTGTTTACCTTACGAACCACTAATGGCTAAACCCTAGTGGCTA
>JACQMD010000108.1 GCA_016203755.1 Candidatus Roizmanbacteria bacterium | reverse complement strand
CATTCCGAAGAATGCCCACAATGCTGACATGTTGAATGAAAAATCAAAATGAGGCATTTCTGGCATCTGGAATGGCGCAAAATCACCGATTGTGTTGACGTTTCCAGAATTCTCAACACCAGAGTTTACTGTTGCGTTTCCAGTAATAACTGCTGGATCGCCATCGACATCTGCGGTATTGGATTCTAGATCATTGTAACCAGTTTTAGCATCGAGATCGTCAAGATCGTTATACAGATATGCACCATTTCCCTGTCCCATAGCTTGTACGCTATCGAGATTTAGAGTAATAGTATTATCTGTGCTATCCCACCACCATTCGTGATCGACATCTGCTCCGTTTCCGGCAATCTTTGCCAAGACATCCCATGTGCATCCACAATCGACATCGGCAAAGTTGAAGTTAACCGCATTGTTAACATCAGCCCAAACAGTTGCATTTCCTGTTGCAATGACTGCGTCTCCACCGGTATTAAATCCTGCATCATTACCGCCCGTCTTTGCATCTGCATCAACATCGTTGACTATCGATGCATAATTTGCTTGATCTAGGCTTGTAACCTTGGCTAAAGTGGCACCGATATAATTATCTGTACCTGCTCCATTGCCAATAATTACAAAAGATGCGGATGGATTCGATGCGCTCTGAGCTCCCCCAACTGTTGCAGAATTTACATTTGCAAGAGTTGTCACATCGACATCTACTTTCGCATTTCCAGTAACCAGGGTGACATCACCACCGGTATTTTTCAATGCATCATTATGACCAGTTTTTGCATCAGCATCAACATAGTTACTCACGTTTGCATAGTTGGTTTGACCGACGGCTGTTGTTGCTGTTTGATCAAGGAGTACCGTGTTGTCAGAAAATGCTCCGTTTCCAGAGATTTCTACATCGGTGTCACCTGATACACAACAATCAACTGTTGCTGAATTACTGTTGAGTATATTTTGTACTTCTGCAGTAACATCTGCATCGCCGGTGTGGATAAGAACATTTCCTCCGGTATTGAAGTTTGCATCATTACCACCTGTTGACGCATCTGCATCGACAGTAGTAGAAACGTTTGCAGAGTTATTTTGGTTAACGGTAGTTGTAGTCGTTTGACTCACATCAGACCAGTTGTCAGAACCCGCACCGTTTCCGGTAATTTGGATGGTTGTTGTTGCGAAAGCCGGAGCTAATACTGTATTAAATAGCATGGCAGTTGTTGCTGCGCCTGCTACGAGTTTTCTTGTAAATTTATTCATAATTCTTATTCACCTCCTCTCGTTTGTTATATTCCCTCCATTGCTGGCGGGTACATCCGCCTTAGGCGGAGACACTTGCTTTCTCCGTATCAGAGTAAAACTGATAACAAAAAAACGGAGGCTTCTACATCAAACCCTGACGGTTTGGTGTAAAAGCCTCCGTTGGCGGCCAGCTTTTATTTTTTGTTGTTAACGCTTCTAAATTATAGAATCACTATAAAGTATCCGAAAAAACTTGTCAAGAGGTCAATTTTCGGCTATCGCCATTCTGTCCGTTTAATCCATTCCCGGTTTTTCGAATATTACGTTCCGTAATTTGGACTACCTTGTAGTTTTGGATATAAATCTCAACACTTCCCCATCCCCGAATATTTTTGAGGGCCTGTTTTATTTCGGTAAGCAACTCATTACTTACTTTACGCGTTGATGTTGCAGATTCGACCGGATATTGTTGAATAGCCATAGGTTATAAACTGAGCGGAATGGTTTGTTTTTCTCCTTTAATTTCTCCAATGAGTAAATTCAGATCTTTATCGGTACTACCAATTGAAAAACCTACCCGTGTATATTTCGTTGAGATAGCAAGCACTTCAACCGGGTCATTGTGAATTTCGGGAGCGAGGAGTTCCTGACTGTTTCCATTCCTCATAAGTCGTACATAGTCACGAGTGTTGATTTGAATGTTTTTATCAAGATCATTGGTAAGTTTTGCTGTTACAATGAGAAATATTCTTCCTGATACCGCGGTTGCTGTTTTGCCTTGAACGACAATCTTCTCAAGAAGCTCGGCTTTTTCAATGACGAACTTGATATGGCCGACTTCTTCGCTTTCTCCATTTTTTATGGGAAAAAGAAACTCACGGTTGATGTCAATGGACTTTGTTGTTGTGTTGTTCGAAATTGAGGGAGTCGCAGTAGATGAAGCATTTGATGAACTTGTTTGACGGACCAGTACTGCGATTGCTCCGATAAGGAGCAGTATGCCGATCACAGCAAACACGATTTTTTTTCGTTTATCAGTGTGTCGAAGTAGTGTATTCATTGTGCGGATGCTATAAAAAATGCCCCAACGCTAGGGGGCAGGTAGTTGGTGCACATATTAAAGAATTTCAGCGTACTTGTCAATACCCCAATTAGTTGCAACTGCGCGTTAATTGGTAACTTGATTGTGTACGTTTACTTCAACAGTGGAAGAAGGAGCCTCTTTGGTGACCGTTATTGAGGTTATTTGATCAGTTTGTTTTCGTTCAATGACAATCATAACATTGAGTTCTTTCCCGGCTCCTGCCAGTTTATTGAGTACTGAATCGTTTGCAGAAGTTGTGACAAACGTTGTTATATTCATATTGTGACGTTCTATCTGTTGTTTGTACCATGAAGTTATATCTTCAGGAGCGACTGTACTGGTGAGGTGAAGAGAGGATGTTGTCTGTTCAATGATTTTTGCATCGGGAAAGAGAAACGCATCGATAGTGTTGTTGGTTTGGACTTGTTGTGTTGGGGTTGGTGATGGCTGGATGGTAGGATGAGTAGTAGGTTTTGGACTGGGAATATGCGTAATTGAGGGTAAGGGTGAAGGTGTAGGCTGGTCGGAGGGACTGGGAGTGGGTGACGGAGAGGAGACTTCCTCTTCTTTTGGAGTAGTAGTGTGAAATTGTCGTTGTGCAACTCCTATTCCTAACAGCACAACACCAATAACAATGATTACCGGATAAAACATAATAGTTTTATTATACTCGCCTATACAATGCTATTCTCTTGACTTATTCTTTCCGGCGCTTCTATAATGAAGGCATACTATGGATAGAGCTTTTTTTTATCTCCAGCATCTTTTTACTCCACATTATACGAACAATCATCGGCCGCGGATTCTCCACACTACACCACTGGTTTTGTTAAGCATATTCTTATTTTCTTTTCACCTCATCACTCGTACGGTTACGAGAGTACAACCAGATATTTTGGGGGTTGCAACCAATATCACGATTGAAAAATTACTCGAATACACCAATCAGGAGCGGTTAGCAAACGGACAGGGATCTCTGCGATACAATGATACGCTTGCCCGTGCAGCGGAGAAAAAAGCGCAGTATATGTTTGCACATGATTTTTGGGCACACAATGCTCCTGATGGTACAACGCCCTGGGATTTTGTCATCGGCGCAGGCTACGAGTACACGTATGCGGGAGAAAATCTTGCGCGTGATTTTGACGACAGTAAAGGCGTCGTAACTGCCTGGATGAATTCACCATCCCACCGGGATAATTTGTTACGGGGTGAATATGATGATATCGGATTTGCTGTCGTAAACGGGACATTAAACGGTCATGAGACAACATTGGTCGTGCAAATGTTCGGAACCCCGAAGACGGGATATGTTGCGCAACAACCCGGTAAAACTACGAACACTCGGGAACTGCCAACTCCTCCTTTCCAGCCGACTCAGGCTGTTGAGCGTATTGCAGAAGTACATTCGTTGAGTAACAACATACCTTTTGCGCAGGGAGTGGTAACCAGTCCGCTTATTAATAAGATAGGATTGGAACGCAATATTTCGTTTTTTATCGCAGGAGCGTTGTTGATGGTACTTATGATAGATGGAGTGATTATTGCAAAACGAAGAACTTTACGGATAGCCGGACACAATATGGCACATGTTATTTTTCTTATCACCATGCTGGGACTGGTTATAGTCAGTACATCAGGTTCAATCTTATAAAGCACTATGCATCAACTATTATTTCATCGCAGGCGTCCGTTTGAGTTGTGGGGGTTTAAGGATAAAGATATCGGGCATCATCTCGTGCTGCTTGTCATAATGCTTGTACTCGCTGTTGTATTTCTTACCGTTTCTTATTCACGGCTCATGCAGTTTACCATCGGGGTGATTGCAGCAGGTTTGTACGTCGGGTGGGGAATTGTTCACCATACGCTCGAGGGGGATCTCCATGTCAAGAATGTGATAGAATATGTTTCTATTGCGCTCTTAGGAGTGGTTATTTTGGGAGGAATACTACTATGAAAGGTATTATTTTAGCTGGGGGACTTGCAACACGACTGCGTCCGCTTACATGGGTAACCAATAAACACTTACTTCCCGTGTATAACAAGCCCATGATTTACTTCCCATTGGAATCTATGCAACGGGCGGGTATTAAGGAAGTTCTTATTACCAGTTCTCCCGATCATGCCGGACATTTTGCCAATTTATTGCGTGATGGTGAGGAGTTTGGTTTAAAACTTTATTTTGCAGTGCAGAAAAATCCAAAAGGAGGCATAGCCGATGCAATGCTTCTTGCAGAAGAATTTTGCAATGAGGAAAAGCTCCTCGTTTTATTAGGGGACAATATATTTGGCCATGATCTATCGGCGTCCGTACAGGCATTGGAAAGGTGCGAAAAAGGAGCAAAAATATTTGGGATTGAGATGCATACAGAAAAGATACATTACGGTGTAATTGAGATGGAAGAACTTGGTAAAGTCATTTCTAT
>JACQMD010000105.1 GCA_016203755.1 Candidatus Roizmanbacteria bacterium | reverse complement strand
GAATAGCTGCAACGTTTTATTTGATGGTGAAATCAAAACACTTGACCATTCCATTCCTCAAATAGTCAAACGGTCACCTACGCCAATTACAGTGTTTACCTTGGAAACTGGCAAACAGTAGAGTCATAATAAAACCTATAATATTGAAAACAGCTTCTTGTTGGCGTATACTACGTCGTTTATGACACTCGAAAGACACCTACGCCGCAAAGCTGCTACTAAAATTTATCAAACGATTCTCGATGAACGCGCTGGCAGAATGCACGTGGACAGAAATGGACGAGATTACATACGAACCTTCCTTGGATTGAGCGAGATGTTTTCGTATATAAGAAGTCTATCTTCAACGCGCGTGCTTGATTGTGGTGCCGGAACAACACGAGGAATTGCTGATCTGTCAAACTCAACTCTCATGGATGGACTGAGTGCCTACGCAACAATTTTACAAAGAAGGAGCGAGCAGACGCATATTGGATTAGTAGGTCAGCAGATATTCAGGACTCCGGCAGAGACATTAAAAAAAGCGAACCATCTTCGGTATGGAGGGATTATGTGTTTAAACTCTATCGCGTATTCCGATACTCCGGAATTAGTGGTTGATGCTATTGATACGATCCTGGTTGACGGAGGAGTGGTGAAAGCAACATTTATAAGTCCAGTTGTATGGAATATACAAAAACAGTGGAGTACACATCATGCTTTTTCCCGTTTACTTCAACAGTATAACTATGGAATAGGTATGCTCCCCAATGTTCATGAAGGTGTCGACGTTATCCTTGCAGTAAAAAATAAGCCAGAATGTATTGCGCAACATTTGCTAAACGAAGACTACTTAACGTGGCAGAAACAGGTTATTTAAATGTTATAATACGGTTATGGATGAAGAAATCAGTCGTCCAGTCTATCCCACAGAAGCTTCCATTATCCGAAAATATCTTCCTGCATTTACTGAGCTTACTGACGGAATCAGTCCAGAAATAAAACGCATCATAGGGCAAAATACTGAAGGTATCCCTTCCCGTGCATGGCGAGTTGTGCTCCGTCCTCCAACACCCGATCAAACAACAGGCATTGTATGTGATTGGGATGATACGCTTGAACCATACACGGCAAGAAAAGAAAACTTGTACACACATCTTATTGATAGATTAATCCCGAAAACATCAGAGCTTAGAAGCAGTGCTGGAGAGGCATTTCGATCACTCAATAAAGCAGCACGGGTATTACCGGTAAGTGGAATTCACCCTGAACATTACGCACCGCTTCTTGAATTGCATGGTATAAACGGAGTTTTGAAAACGTTCAACCAACAGGGTATTTCGAAAGATTTTTTGGATACCATCATTCATGATCCAAGAGGATATTTACAGGGAGTCGTTCCGGAGCTGAAGGAACGAGTAACAGTCCAAAGCGAAGGAAAAAAAACGTATTTTAAAGAAAAAAATCATCAGGCGACTGCCCTTATATTTAATCAACGACCACAATCTATAGATGAACAGTTATGGATTTTATACAAACAGTCTATGACCGAAGTAACTATTCCAGCGAATGAGTTGTCTCATTTTGATGTGTCGTCTGACACGCGTTTTTTTGTTGCTACATTTGGAGAATTAGGCTTCCAGATGGAAAAAATACTCAACGCGTTACGATTTGTAAAATTGAATAGAAATAGAACGCCGGATGAAATCATTCTTTGTTCGCGCGGAAGAAAAAAGCCGATTCTTCAGACACTGATAAACGAATTTCCTGCAATGCAGTTTGTCTATTTGGATGATAGTCCCCGTCAGACAGAAGATATGCAAGGAATGAAACGGATGGTTCCGGTACATGCATACCGGGAAGGAGCATCACGATCAACAGAACCTGTTGTTCATGGTGTGTTATCAGTAGATGTTGCGCGTTTACCATTGTCGAGGATTGTGAAGATCGCCCTTTCGGGAAAAGAAAACTAACCGTACGTATAAGCCATATGCTCTTTTTCGTAACTATTCAGTTCTTTCCGACAGCTCCATTGAGAAGATACTCTTTTAAGGTAGGAGTCAGTGGTTGATTCTTAAGTTTAATGGTTTGAAAGACACTCATATTTACCATGTGGGTTTGTGCTCCTTGTACACTTCGTGATCCTCCTGATATTTTTCTGGTGACCACCAATGGTCTGATTACTCTTTCAGCATGATTGTTG
>JACQMD010000001.1 GCA_016203755.1 Candidatus Roizmanbacteria bacterium | reverse complement strand
GGTCTTCTTCTGTAACTTTTACTCCAACGGTGCCAAATTGATTGTTATGAAAACTGTTGTCTTTAAATACTACAAGCAACTGTTTTGGAGTAGCGTTCGTTGTAAAGTCCCAATTGTGTGTTGGTCGATGCATCAGAAGATTCCGGACAGATCCGCCGACAACATAACACTCAAATCCTTTTTTTTGCATCGTGGCGATGATTTCAGCCGGTTTATCGGGAAGTACGGGTGGTTGCATTCTGTTACAATTGTATCATGAGGAAGTGGAAGGTCCTTAATCAAACTCAAAAGTCTCCGCCAAAGGCGTCATCCAAAGGCCGATGGGCCTCTGGCCCAGATCAGCCTCTGGCTGAAAAACTCAAAACTCAAAACCACAACTTAAAAGTCAAAGTTGCTGAAATCATATCAATTTTACTAAACAATCGCGGTTTTAAGAGTAAAAAGGCGATTGATGAATTCCTCAATCCGTCACTTGATCATATATCGAAATATCGATTTTTCGATACAAATAGCCTTGAAAAAGCGATACAGCGCATCAAGAAAGCAATTGAGAAAAAAGAGCAAGTTATCGTTTATTCCGACTATGATGCGGATGGGATTACGGGGGCAGCAATTTTGTGGGAAACGTTTGATACGCTTGGTGCCGATGCCTATCCGTATGTTCCCAACAGAATGGAAGAAGGGTATGGGTTATCGAAAAAGGGAATTGACAATGTACGAAAAGATTACCCGAATGCGAAACTCATTATTACCGTTGACCACGGAATTACGGCAGTTGAACAAACAGCATATGCAAAAGAAAAAGGGTTTGACATCGTTATCACCGACCATCACACGCTTCCGAAAAAATTACCTAAAGCATATGCAATCATCCATACGACGGAACTAGCGGGGTCGGGAGTGGCGTATGTATTTTCAAAAAAATGTAGTGACGCCATTCATGGCGTCAAAAATAAGGGCGCGATAAATCGTATCACTACAGATTTAACAAATGATCACCTTGCCCTTGCAGCAATCGGCACTATTTCCGATCTTGTCCCCCTCATTGGACACAATCGGGTAATAGCAAAGTTTGGACTTGAAGTGTTAAACAACACAAAACGAATTGGACTTCTGTCGCTTTTTGAAGAGTCCGGTTTATTAGGCCGACCCATCGGCACATACGAAGTAGGATTTATGATCGGACCGCGGATTAATGCGAGTGGACGGCTCACTCATGCACTCGATGCGTTGCGACTTCTTTGTACAAAATCACCAAAACGAGCAGAGCTGTTAGCGAAGCTTCTGAATCAGACAAATCTCGATCGGCAAAGTATGCTACAAATAGCAACACAACATGCAAAGACACTGGTTTCATCAGAGAAAAAACTACTCTTCATTGCCCATGAGTCATATCATGAAGGAGTAATAGGATTGGTTGCGAGTAAACTTGTTGAAGAGTATTACCGACCGGCAATTGTTCTTTCAAAAGGGGAAATGTATAGCAAAGCATCAGCCCGATCCATTAATGGGTTTAATATTGTCGAGGCAATTCGGACGTGTTCGGATATTCTGGTGAATGTGGGTGGTCACCCCATGGCAGCAGGGTTTACCGTTGAAACCAGTAAATTAATAGTGCTTGAAAAGCGATTGGTTCAATTTGCAACAGAGCAGATTAGGGATGCACAACTTGAACGGGAACTTCGTATTGATACAGAACTTTCATTTTCCGATATTTCCTGGGAACTTTACGATGCTATTAAACAATTTGAACCCTTTGGCATCGGCAATCCTGAACCGGTGTTTATCAGTAATGATGTTGCCATTGTCGACGCTCGTGTTATCGGACGGGACAATAATCACCTCAAATTAAAAGTAAAACAACACCATTCCCCGAAAGGAGTGGTGTTTGATGCGATTGGATTTGGAAAAGGAGAGTTGTATGCGCAACTTTCTCCTGATAAACCAATCAGTATTGCGTACTCACTTTCCGCGAATGAATGGAACGGAAATACCTCCTTGCAACTGAAACTGAAGGATTTACAGTGAACTAGTAACAGATCGATCAATTCGATTCGCATTTCGTAGTGAAACAACGATATTCTCCTGTTGAATACGCATCGCTTCCTGTATACGATCGTTATCATATAAAGATGGCGGAAACATATTTGGCATAATATTTCTGTTCCGTTTGAACAAATACAACTCATGTCCCTGGCCAGTATAGAGTCCAGTTTCTTGATTATATTCTCCTGTCTGATAACGGTAGTTGAGATAGTCCGGAAGAGAAAAAAATAACAGTTCGAGGGGTAATTCGATAGTTGGAAAATATACCTGTTTTCTTATCCACCTAACTTGGTTGGATTGATTTCTTTCATTACCAACTTTATCATCTTCGACAACGCAGGCAATATCCACATTTTTTTGGATCGCTGATAAAGTACGCCGTGAGAAGTCTTCGATTTGAGTAACTTCAGGCAAATTCCAGTTGAACCGGTTATTCGTACCCATATGCACAAACATAATCCCCATATTATCTGTTACCTCCTTTGTAGTAATATCTCCATTGTGGTCTGCTTTTTTAGCAACTGCTTTCAGGGTTGCTGCGCGCAGGTCTTTTTCACGTGTATCAGTAAAAATAATCTCACCTTGTTTCGTCTCTCTTACTTCAAACTGGTGTCTTTTTACATGTTCACCGATGGCTGGCCGTAATGAGTCGGGAGTTCCGATTGTTGTAACGTTGTTATCCGCATTATCATGCGTTGACCAAATATTAAATTCTTGTGTTCTTCGAGAAGTATACAGATTTGAAAGTAAAGCCCGTTGAGCTTCTGATGCAAATAATGATAAGTTGAAAAACTCATTTCGCTTATCAATTTGTGCTGCCAGATAAGCAAGAATGAGTTGTCGTTCTGTTTCAAATTGCATGACAGGATCGTTGTTATTTGCCAGAAGTGACAGGCGTTGTGCGGGACGAAACCCAGGGAAGAGACGCACTTCAACACGGAGCGATAACTTATCTTTTAATGTAGGAGTCATCGTATCAAGTAAGTAATCGATACATTCATTTGCTGTTTTCATCGCTGTTCGATAGAGATAGGGCACCTCATGTTCAGTGATATCGAAAATTCGCTGCAAGAGAGAGGTAAAATGTGCGTGGATACCATATTCATTAGAGATCTCAAAAGGTTCATACTTACCGGGATTACTTCGGAGAGACTTCATAGTACGTACAAAATAAGCAAACCCTTCCTCTCCAAACGCAGCTCTAACATTTCGTGCTTCTTGCAATGTAAATGTACCATCTAAATGATTGATGGCAATTGGCACGATAGGATGTATCGGTGAATACTCATGCATACATAAAAAATCCCCCCGTTTTTTTGGGAGGATTTGGTTTTAATGGTTAATTTGTCTTACCGTATCAAAGGTTCATCCTCCCACCTATCATTCGTTGCATATTGACTGCAAGAATAATACGCTCCTCAATAAGGAGTGGTTGATGGAGGTATGCAAATGGTTGCATTCGATTTATCATATAGATTGTTATAACAACGCGTATAAGTATATCATATTTTAGAAAGTATTTGTCAAGAGGGGAAATCAACAAGCAAATAG
>JACQMD010000107.1 GCA_016203755.1 Candidatus Roizmanbacteria bacterium | reverse complement strand
ATCCTCTATTACTATTAGATTATATTTGTTCCCAATCTCCCTTATTTCCCTAATCCTCGCCGGTATCCCAAATGTATGCTGGACAATGATCGCTTTCGTCTTTTTGGTAATCTTTTTCTCAATGTCGTTAGGGTCAATGTTATACGTATCATCAATATCGCAATAGACTGGTGTTGCTCCCACCCACATGACAACCTCTGGCACCGCAACGCAGGTGAATGCCTGCACAAGCACCTCATCACCCTGTCCAATGCTAAACGCCTTCAAAAGCGCCCACAGCGCGCTCCGCCCACTGTTAAATGATACGGCAGTGTCTGTATTGAATTCTTTACGGAACCATTCTTCAACCTTCTCAATTTCTCTTCCTGTTTTCCATTTCCACGGTTGTAAAAGAGTTTTAATGGCGAGGATACTATCGTCGGATTCGGTATTAGGGGAAAGCGAGATAGCAACCATACCACTATTGTACCGCGTTTACTTTACAAACACGACACCTTTACTCAACCTTCTTACTCCGGTAGTTTCACTTATGGTTATTGTTTGCGCCTGAAATACAGGAGGATTTCTAAATACTGTCTCTGCTTGCGTAATCATAGTGCTTATTCCAACTTCGTCTCCAAAAACATCAGCAGGACCTGCAAGAGTAAAAAGTCCACCTCTACGGAGCAATTCATACCCATGAATAATACCTGCTTTTACTTCATGAGGATCGGCGCCGTGAATGTTTCCTGCAATGATTGCATCTTGCGTGTTTTGCGCTCCAACTGCCAACATTGCATGTGTTGCTGATTTCATACCATCGCGCCTTGTAATGAGCTGGGGATATACTATGCCATTCAAACCTCCAAACATTGTAAGCACCGAAATTTTGTATTGCCCATTTTCTACCATTATTATTTGAGAAGCAGCAGTATATTCATGTTTGAGCTTCTTAACGCCCACTATGCCCGGGCCATATTCAACAATGGTTCGTGGGAAAAATGGCATCGGAAAATGATGTACTCCCCAAAAGGTCATAGAATTAGTTTTTGGATTCATTCTGATTGCAGGGGGAGGAAGCATGTTAAATTCATAAGGAGATGTTGCAAGAAGTTCTCCCAAGCCACTTCCCATTGTATTGAGTAACCGTTGATATTCTGCTTCTGAAAGCACACTTGCTGCTTTATCTAAAGCTTGAGCCACCATACCCTCTCGATAGATACCATTACCAATGAGTTCCCGATATCGTACTGAGAATGTATTGAAAGATTTATCAAAATCAGGAAACCTCTTCTTTATAAGCTTATACGTTTCCTCTATTAAATAATCAGGATTACCAACTACTGGATTAACCTCATCTCCTGCCCATACAGCCGCTCCGATTTGAGCAAGATCAAGAGGCGACAGTAGCGCCGCACCCTCGATGCCGAGCCGTCGCTCGATATAGCCGCCAATTGTTTCCCGGGATGGTGTTGGTAACTCTCCTCCTGCCATAGCGGAAGCTATTGTATCAATTAAAACGGGAAATGCAAATAACATCGTATTCTCTCAGTCCGATAACTTTTTCTGTACGCATTCACTTTGTAGTAAGTAATCGATTTCTTGATGCCTGTGTTACACTTGCTGGATGTCAGAAATACAAAAACCATATATTGCCTCAAAAGCGATGACAGATGCCCTTAAACAAGAAGTGTCTGTACTGAAGCCGGAGCAAGAAAGGTATTTCATTGCCGGAATTACAGAACTCACACAGCATATTATTGAACATTATGCAGACTTTATACCTTTTTCTACTCAGAATCAAATGGGTGATTTGGGGAATCGAACAGTAATCACCAGCCAGTCAACAGTTGATGTAGCATGTATGGCTTGGAATCCAGAGCAGGAACAAACAACTTTTCAAAAAGGATTAAAACCGAGAGGATTTTTTAATCCTCTCGGAAATATCATATTTCTCACTCATCCAAGATATTTTGGCTATCAATACTGGAGAACATTACATGAGTCAGCCAAACAAAAATGGAATAATGCTTATGGAACTGAACAAAAAGCGAAACGTGAATATGGAGCATTACTATTTTCTAACCACGCGTTGCATGAGATACTCCATTCAGTTGAAGAATCTGGACATATTGCGGCGTTTTCAGAAGGAGCTGCGACTTACTATCAAAAAGAGTTATGTAAGGATCCACAATTGTTCAAATATGTACCTTTCAATGGCTTATATGAATATTTTGGAAGGGCGTATGAATTTTTTGTGAATGAATATGGCGATACCATGCATAATATATTTTTCGGATATCCAATGGATAACGATGTGAAGCTCACGATACTTGCACAGCATAGAAATTTTCTTATTGAAGCACAAAGACGGCATAATGAATGACATCTCTATGAATTTTTCGGTCCGAGGACGAGCGAACCGAGTATGCCAAAATCGACAGCAATACCCTGCTTTTCGAGCCGCTGCGGATCTCCTTCAGTAAACGTATACGGAATTTGCAAACCGGTCAGCCCTTCCTGCATACGATCCCACTGTTCTTGAGTCGGATTAATAAGTACTTCAGCAATCCCTGAACGTCTCAGCCCACCATAAAACCTATGTAATACATCTAATTGTTCCAAGACAGGATGTTCCCAATCATAGAAGGAGTCAACAGACAACAACATATCATATCCTTGAGGAATAAGATTTGCAATATTAGTATAGTTACCTCGGTAAAAATGTATACCAAATACTCTGCGTAACATTCGTTCTCCCGAAAAACCATCGAGTGTTAATGAATGAGCATCACGAAGGTCTATTCCATGAAGCTTTGCTGCAGGAAATAAGGGTCTCATGCCCATTAATGCTAAGCCTACCCCACAACCAGCATCCACAACGGTAAGATTTGCCGGTAAAGCATTTTGAGCATACGCAATTGGATCGATAGCTCCATTATGTGTCAAAATCTCTCGGTACTGTTGAATACTTCTGGCAAAGCGTGACTCCGGTTCAACACAAATCTGTCTATCGAGCTGTTGACCTCCATCAATAATTTTTCGATCGGGGATCATATTGCCTTATTTTACCAAACGGGGACAAAGACGAACGGGAAACTATGAAGAAAGTACCTTATTCAAGATCTCCACATGCCACATATATTTTTGCTTCAGCTCCTGATTTGTGGACATTGATGGCAAGAGGTAATTGCTGCCGAAGTGTAGCAAGATCTACTTCAAGGAGCGTCTCAGATGTTCCATTAACCACGTTGGTGAGCGGGTACGACACTGCTCCGGGCATCGGACACGACCCTATATGAATATGAGCAGGTTGTGCTGTATCTACGGGCGAATTTTCCATTTGGAGTACCACTTGGGTCTTCCCATCTACTTCGGTGAGAGTAGCTAGTCCAGACTCACCCGAATCATTCTGCGCCTCAAGAACTACCATTGCTGTTGTTCCAATCGTTTCAACAGACTCCTGCACGGAGGAAGTTGGTTGTTGATATAACGGTGTCTCACCCTTTTTCATGAATAGGAAATAGACACCAATATAAATAATGCCACCGATCACCAGATACATCGCTATATTTTTGGGAGTAAAGATAGAGTTGCTGTAGGTATCTTTCATAGTATATACATACTTTCTATTATTTTTCAGTGTTTGTCAAGTGCAAGACTTGATTCTTTATGAGAGTTCACCAGCAAGCGCTCGTACGAGCGCGTCGCGAAGATTTTTACCCCGATACCATTGTTTATAAAAGACAAGCGATGGGCCTTTTTTAGGATTTTGTAAATAGAAACTATTGATCCGTCCGCCCTTTCTCGTAACAATCTCAATAAGTTCTTCTAATGATTTCGTATTTATGATACATTCATTATACCAGATCCAAAAAATAAATGCAGTCACAAATTACCAGCTTGAATTTTGACTAGTTTGTTTGTATCCTTATCATATGTCAATTGAGTGTCGCGACAATTCAGTATGTTTTGGATGCCCTGCACGAAAATTGACTACTCAAGGATCACGTTGTACTCCTGAAGTCTTTGCAACGCGTTCACCAAACGGATCTGAATACAAAAGACCGATGAATTGTCCAGATATACTTGGAACGTCACAAACTTTGTTCTATCACAACGATGTACAACGTCAGCTTAGACAACTTTTTAAAGGAAGATGAAAAGAATTCTTATTTTCCCTCAAGACAATCAATTTGTTATTTGATATAGTACATAATATGGAAGAAAAATGTCCTAAATGCGGCTCACCCCTTGCTCCCATCACTGAAACCTCAACTGGTCGACGGTTACAACGATGTTCAACGAGTAGCTGGAATAAAGACACCCGACAAAATGAGGGCTGTGACTTCGTGAAATGGCTCGAAACCCCACCACAAGAACTCGATGAGAAATGTCCCAAATGTGGAAGCTCGCTCATCATGGCAACCACACGATTTGGCAAAAAAATGAAGAAGTGTTCCACAAACAAATGGAACAAGGAAACGAAAAAAGCAGAAGGATGCGATTATATCGAGTGGATAAACGGGACCACCGAGAAACTCGATGAAGACTGTCCGCAATGCGGCAACAAACTCGTGTTATTTACCACGGCGAAGGGAAAAAAACTGAAGAAATGTTCCACCGCCGGCTGGGACCGTGAAAAGCGGGAAGCCACCGGCTGCACCTACGTCCAGTGGCTTAAACCGGGAGAGTATGCCAAAGACACTGAAGATACGGGCGAACAGTACCTGCCACCAGAACCTGAAGGATAATAACAACGTTCTCTTTTTATAGCTTCCAGTGACCAGTGTCGAGAAAAATTAATTGTTGTTTTTCCGCAGGTGTCTCCTTCATAACCAGATATTTCGCAACCGCCTCCCTATCCCGCCCGCTGCTTCCTACATAATAATAAAGATCCGCCGGATAGTCATCTATAATATCCACAAGATCCTTAACGGGGTTTCTCAGCGATTTGTTTGTCCGAACTTCCACCTTTCCCTTCCCCAACCGTTCTAGATTCATGATCCCTGTTTTATTCATAAACGGAAACGAGGGGATTCTGCCCTCCACAAATCTCCCGAGCCAAGAAAGATACGGGTTTTTTTCAATGTTAAATCTGCTTGTCCAGATGGTCGTGTGTGCTGCTCTTTCCGTAATCTGCACCAGTGCTCGAAAGGAAGGGATGAGCGAATCATGTTTGTCTCCCTCAACTTCATCCAATAACCATTGCCATGGATGAACAATCACGCCATCCAAATCGATAATACAATTGACAGGTTTATGATGCGCTTTGACCTCAAGTTCCAATGGAGTTAAAACTACACCTTCTGCAAGATGTGGACCAAGCATGGTGTGGTCAAGTGCACGGGCGAGCGGATTGGATTCGTTTCCTTTATCGATGATCCTGCATGTTCCGCCGAGTGCTTCTATCGTACGCTTTGATTTCGAGGCTAAACGGAATCCCTCTCCCCAGAAACCTTGTCGTACTGCTTCAACAATTGCCATTGTTATAGTATACCTTATAAATTTCGATTAAACGCTCGTGATCGTGGTGTCTTCTTGACCGTACGGATTACCAGTCAATACTGGTCATAACTTTGACCGTACCAAAGCATTGTTCTATAATACGTCTTATGGAGAATCTTTCCGGAGGAGAGACATACGAACACTTAGGTGAAGAATTGGGGCGAACTACTTCTGGTGAGTTAATATTACGAGCAGAAGAATTTGGCGAACGGCTTGATTCCCTCGGACTAGAAGGAGCTCAACTGGCGATAGAACAGGCTGTTGCACCAAATGTTCCACTCGACAAAAGCATCTGGAAATAAAAAATGACTCCGGCGTCGAAGAAAACGGAGAAAGCTTCTTACTCTTTTTTGTCACTGAAACTACTAAAGAACTGCAAAAATTTCACCCCTTCTTTGGTTTTCTTTTTCTCAACTAATTCACTGGGGACCCGCTCCCCATCCTTAGTAAAGAAATCTATTACTGTTGGATTACTTTTATAT
>JACQMD010000109.1 GCA_016203755.1 Candidatus Roizmanbacteria bacterium | reverse complement strand
GCTGATAAAATTCTAGAAAAAAACCTACAACAATATAATGTATTACCAGGTACTTATAAATCTCAATTTAACAGTTTTGCTTCACTTGGGAGTATTGCCGCTGGTACCGTTGCGTTTGACGCTGAAGCCTCATATGGTATTCCTATCGAGGATTCCAAAGAGATTATAGAGAGTAAACATTGGGTGACTAATTACAATCAAGAAGAATTCGATCTTTCTGCAAAAAAAACGAAGGAATTACACAAAAATTTATCAAGAGAAAAGTCAGCAAAGAAGTTCAAAGGCGGACTTGCCGACCGTTCTGATGAAGTTGTTAAACTACATACGGCTACCCACCTTCTCCATCAGTCCCTTAGAACTGTTCTCGGAAAACACGTTCAACAGAAAGGTTCGAATATTACCGGCGAACGGTTGCGCTTTGATTTTTCTCATCCTGAAAAAATGACTCCTGAACAGATTAAAAACGTTGAAGAAATGGTTAACGAGCAAATTAAGAAAGAATTACCCGTAACAAAAGAAATAACAACGTACGATGAAGCAATTCGACAAGGAGCACTTGCATTTTTTGGAGAACGGTATCCTGAAAAAGTTTCGTTCTATTCTATTGGTTCATTCTCAAAAGAAATCTGCGGCGGTCCTCACGTAGCGAATACAAAAGAGCTGGGAAACTTCAAAATCAGAAAAGAAGAATCAGCAGGTGCAGGAATCAGGCGTATTTATGCTATACTCGTGTAAGTATGCCGACACACACGATGCATCGTCCCAATGATAAGCGTGAAACCCTCGGCGCTTTTATTATGCGCCCAGCGCGGGCTCATTTTGCAACGCAAGGCCCCAATGAGTCCATTCTCCTTTTTCTTCGCCAACATCCAATTACACAAATCCCCTGGATTGCAACTGCAATACTACTCATGCTGATTCCGCTGGTCGTGTTTCCGTTTTTCGGGGAGATCAATATTTTTTCGTTTACACTGCCGCCGTTATATACTATCGTGATAACTCTTTTCTGGTATCTGGCAACGTTTGCGTTTATATTTGTCAATTTTATCCTCTGGTATTACAACATCAACATCGTCACCAATCTTCGAGTGGTTGATATTGATTTTATTTATCTGCTTGTTCAGGAAGTTGCGGCAACCCGCATTACTCATATTGAGGATGTCGCCTATAAACGCATCGGGGTCTTTGCATTGCTTTTTGATTACGGAGATGTGTTTATTCAAACAGCAGGAGCTGAGGCAAATATTGAATTTTTAAGAATTCCTCATCCAAAGCGAGTAACGCAACTTATTATTGAACTGATGGGAGAAAACAGACCATGAACGGTATTACATTGCCTTCACCACTTTTAATTATCAAAATAATGATCGTTTCCGGATTGGTGGTGTATACGATTTTCACCTTTATCCTGACACGTCAGGTTGATAATAACCGAAAAACGGTTGAGACGAGTCTGGGAGGACTGTTGGAATTTATTGCGCTTCTTCATTTTTTTGCAAGTCTCGGACTACTTCTCTTTTCCGCATTTATTCTCTAACAGAACAATGCTATGACCAAAACTGCTGCCATTGTCGGACCTCCCAACCACCGCTGGGGACAAACATTTATTCATAGCCATCTATTCGTGGTGATTGAGATTGATCACCATGAACAGGCTGCAACAGTTGGACATGACCTTATCAACACAATCGAAGAACGGTACCAAACATCTTCTGATATATCTCTTGCAACAGTCAAACAATTGATTCTTGATCTCCCACTTCCCGCTCAGACTTCGCTACTCGTTGGCGTTTTACACAAGAATATTCTGTATGTAACCGGTCACGGAGAAGGAAACGTATTTATCCTCCGGAATGATACATTTGGTGCAATATTTTCGGGAAATGGCGCTGTCTCGGGCAGACTGGAACAAAACGATACCGCCTTTTTTTGTTCTCCAACATTTACTACTCTTTCGGAAAAACTTCTCAAACAGGAATCAACGGCATATTCTCAATTTGAGGAACTGGAAGAAATACTCGCACGTAACCTCCACCAACTCGATGCAGCATCAGGAGCAGCGTGTCTTATCGTCCGGTATGAGGCCGTTCCTGAATCTCACGAAGCATCTCATGCATCTCTTATAACATCTCCCTCAGTCCCGTCGAAATTTGATGCAATTCGACAATTGCTCGGGCGCGTTACTAAAACCAGCTATATGCCTTCAACAAAATCACAACGCATCACTATTTTAATCGGCATGCTGTTGCTTATGCTTCTTATAACAAGCCTTGTAGTAGGCACAGAGCACCGAAAACGCATGCAGCAAAAGGAATCGTTTGAACGAGTATTGGGGGTTGCGACAGAGGCGATGGGAAAAGCTGGGGAAATTATTGCATTTAATGAACCTGAGGCAAAACAACTTCTGACAGATGCCAAACAACAGGTGGAAACATCGCTGCCGAATTTCCCATCAGATTCAACTGAGCGGAAGGAGCTTGAAAAGTTTCTTGCCGATATTGATACAAAACTTGCCCGTGCCGAGCGCAAATTTATCCTTGCCGATGTCCCACTCTTTTTTGACATCACCTGGATAAAAGAGGACGGATCAGGTAACCGCTTGGGAATCTTCGAGGATCTATTAGTGATTCTTGATCGCAATCACCAAAGTCTCTACAACCTCTCGTTAGCAAAGAAACAATCCAGTATCCTGGTATCGCGTGCAGAACTTTCCTCAGCTACCGCTGTTACGGTCCATGGCACGAAAATCTTTATCCTCCTCACGGACGGGAAACGAATAGTTGATGAAGGATTCAATGAAATTGCTCAGCTTGACCAAAGTTGGGGAGAAATGAGTTCACTCGAGTCGTTTGCGGCTAATCTGTATCTTCTCGATGCAACGGGTAAGATCTGGAAATATACACGGCTTGAGGAAGGATACAGTAAACCTGCCAACTGGCTGTCTGATGAAGCATCGGTTGATTTGGCAAACGTCCGGGATATGAGTATTGATGGTAACATTTGGGTATTAACAGAAGACGATGTGCTCAAGTTTACCGGCGGGAGTCCGGATATTTTTTTCCTGAAAGAAGAAACACTTACCAGCCCCAAAGCACTCTATACCAATGAAACTATTAACAAGCTCTATATTCTTGACGGAGAACGAATTGTCGTGTTTACGAAAGAGGGAAAATATGCCGAACAATATCTGTGGAATAAACTCGGCAGAGCGGAAGATCTTGTCGTTGTACCTTCTCTCAAGAAAATATTGGTTTTAATCGAAGGAAAGATATACGGTATTGACTTGATAGAATAAACTATATGAGTGCCGATTCATATGATCACCCGCGACCAGGCGTACGATAAAATTAAGGAGCTTATCTCCAATCAAAATCTCATCAAGCATTGTCTTGCTGTTGAGGCGGCAATGCGTTCATATGCTGATCATTTTAACGTTTCTCCTTCCGAAAAAGAACTGTGGGGAATTGCAGGGCTCGTGCACGATGCGGACTGGGAGAAGTATCCCGACAAACACCCGACTGTCATTATTGAATGGATGAAAGAACAAGGTGCGTCGGATGAGTTGCTCAATGCAATTGCGGCGCATGGATTCAACTTTGGCATTGAGGCAAAGACGCGCATGGCAAAAACCATACGAGCGGTTGATGAGCTGACGGGATTGCTCGTAGCAATTGCTCTGGTGAAAGGAAGAAAACTTACACATGTAACGGTTGAGTCAGTACTCAAGAAATGGAATCAAAAGGCGTTTGCCGCGGGAGTGAACAGAGCAGATATTGAACGCGGCGCGGATGAGCTCGGTATTCCACTTGAAGAACATATTGATCGAGTATTAAAGTCGCTCCAATCAATTGCACCAACTCTTGGTTTGTAATCCCCTATCTTTCTTCATGTATGGTATGCTAATTTATAGAACATATCGCATAAGAATTCATGGCTGTACCATTGTTGGGAAATTACCACTCACGATCCGGGTCGCTCATCTTGGAGCGTCGACTTTCTTTTGGAATATTAACAGGGATATTGATTGGCATATCGGCCCTTGCTCTTACATCTTCATGGCATAGCAATAATGCCCTCCATGCATTATTAGAACTTTCTGCAACAGTACTGGCTCTCACCATTGCCGCGATGGCGCTTATTAAGTTTTATACCCGTCATAACAATAAATATGTCTTTATTGGATTTGGATTTTTAGGAGCTGCCCTCATCGACGGGTATCGGGCGGTAGTCATGACTTCACTTCTACCTACCACTCAAAAAACCACGCCGCTGCTGACTCAAAGCTGGATAATTTCTTCACTCTTACTCTCGTGTTTTTTACTCACCAGTCTGCTGGTCTGGTGGTACGAAAAACACCATCAGGTACCCACTCCCACATTTAAAAAATTCATCTATCCCAGTATTATTGGCATCTTAGTATTTGTTATGCTCTGGATACTCCTGACTCCTCTTTTGAGTATTGGGTGGGGTGGAACAATAAGCGTCCTGTTCTTCACGGTCTCATTTATCGGGTATCTGGTAAAAGGATACTGGCAGCGGAAGTATTTTGAATTTTGGCTTACCATGGCACTTATCACCCTCGTTTTCAGTCAATTCTTGTACCTTACCTCATCGTATACCTTTGCCGCACCGGCAACATTTGCACATCTTCTCAAAAATATTGCCTATTCATTCACGCTCACCGGACTTCTTATGAGTATGTATGTTGCATTTCAGGATGTTGAGGAGAGCCGGGATAAAATTAACGCAATTCTTACCAGTATTGGAGATGGTGTTTTTGTCGTTAATACGCACGGCTCAATTATTTTAATGAATACGGTAGCTGAACACTTGAGCGGCTTTACTTTTGCCGAGTCACGCGGGAAAAATTATCATAGTATATTTCATTTCATATCTGAAGATGAACCTGAAAAACCCTATCCGCCATTTGTGGAAGAAGTAATCAATACGGGAACCATTCGAGGACTTGGTACCCATACCCTGTTGATTCAAAAAGATGGCACCACGATACCAGTTTCGGATAGTGCTGCACCCATTATGGGAAAAAGTGGCGGGGCGGTCTTGGGATGTATTGTCGTTATCCGCGATGTAAGCAGGGAACGGGAACTTGAACGCACAAAAGATAACTTTCTGTCCGTTGCTGCACATCAGTTGCGTACACCGCTTGGAGCGATGCGGTGGAACATGGAGATGCTTCTGAACGGAGACTTGGGGAAACTGACCAAAAGTGTCAAACAAACAATTGAACAAATCTATGAAAGTAATCACCGCATGATTAATTTAGTCAATGATCTTTTAAACGTCTCACGTATCGACCAGCGACGGGTCGCAAATCATCCTAAACATACCACCGTTGAATCCGTACTGCATACGGTGGTACAGGAGATGCAAGCAGAAGCGTTTAAACGGCGGGTGACACTGGTAGTACATCAACCGAAAATCCATACGGAACCACTCCTGATTGACCCCGATCGACTCCATGAAGTTATCATTAATCTCGTCTCAAATGGGATCAAATATAACCGTCCCAGCGGAACGGTCACGCTGTCCCTCAACCAGCAATCTGAGAGTATTCAACTGATTGTTTCCGATACTGGCATGGGGATACCCCTTCAAGACCGCGCTGAGCTTTTTTCAAAATTTTTCAGGGCAAGTAATGCCCTGGCGAGCGCTACTGACGGATCAGGACTGGGCTTGTTTGTGGTAAAATCCTATATTGAAGGATGGGGAGGAACCGTTACATACGACAGTATTCCCGGAAAAGGCACAACATTTACCATCACCATTCCAAAACATCCCATCCTCCATACGCTTGACAAAAATCTTGCTGCTCAACCCCATGTCATTACTCCACAAAGCGAGGTTGATACATAAGACTATGAACACGCAACCGGTACCAGCACCAACCACAAAAACTGCTCTTGCATCCAAGAAATTTATTCTTGTTGCTGAAGATGACATCTTTTATGCCAATATCTATAAAGTGAAGCTTACCAAAGAGGGATTTGACGTGTTGGTAGTGGGCAATGGAGAGTGGGTGCTCAGATCTGCCCGCAAACGAAAACCTGATCTTATCCTTCTTGATCTGGTAATGCCCATCAAAGATGGATTTGAGACTCTTAAAGAACTGAAGGCTGATCCGACTCTTGCAGATATTCGAGTAGTAGTACTATCTAATCTTGGACAGGAAGAAGATATGCAAAAAGCAAAAGCGATGGGGGCGGCTGATTATCTGGTGAAAACTAATATTTCAATTCAAGAGGTTGTGGGAAAAATAAAACATTACCTGACAACATAATACGATGAATACTTTTCGACTCTTCTCTCATATTCCCTTTTTTGATAAGTTGCTTTTCACCAAGCATTTCTCAATCATGATTAAAACCGGTATTCCGATTGCAGAAATCCTCCAGTCGTTAGGCGACCAAGTGAAATCAAAGCATTTTCGGTCGATAATCTCACATGTACTGCGAGATGTACAAAACGGGCAACCACTCGCAACTGCCTTTGGCAAATATCCGGAAGCATTTAGTACTCTTTACGTCAGTCTGATTGCAGTGGGTGAAGAATCAGGCAATCTTGAACAGACGTTCGGCTTTTTAAGCAAACAGCTCGAAAAAGAATATTCTCTGCATAAAAAAATCGAAGGTGCCTCGCTGTACCCGGCTATCATTTTAATAACAATGACGATCCTGAGTGGCTTTATAGCCATCTTTATTCTTCCAAAAATCATCGAACTGTTTAAAGGATTCAACACCACCCTCCCTCCTACTACCAAAGCGCTCCTGTTTGTTGCAAACCTTATGAAAAATCACGGTTTACTCATTATAAGCGGAATCATTGTTGGCTTTATCACGTTTATTCTGCTGATACAAACAAAAACATGCAAACCATGGTGGCATCGCTTCATCCTCCATCTTCCCGTTGTCGGGAGTCTGATTGCCAACATACAACGCGCCCGATTCGCCCGTAATCTCGGCGTCTTACTCCAAAGCGGAGTCCCCATCAATAAAAGTTTAACCGTCGCGGCCTCCACGCTCACTAATATTCCTTTTCAACGGCATATACTCTTTGTTGCTCACGAAGTTGTCAAGGGAAAAACGCTCGCCGACTCGCTATCTCAGCACAATGGCCGTTTTCTGTATTCCTCTCTGACGATAAAAATGGTGCAAGTCGGAGAAAAATCAGGAAAACTTGAAGAAACATTGTTATACCTTGGTGATTTTTATGAAGAGGAGGTTGATACTGTTGCGAAGAATTTTGCTACCGTCATTGAACCAGTTTTGCTTCTTGGTATTGGACTTCTCGTCGCATTTGTCTCCCTTGCCATTATCAGTCCGATCTACGAATTCATCGGCTCTGTTGGAGGATGATGAATCATCATAAACAAGGCTTCACACTTCTAGAACTTATTATAACAGTTGCTCTTATTGGGCTTATTGGAAGTATGACCTTGCCTTTTCTTGCCCGCTTTATGGAACGGCTCACACGTGAGAGTACAACTGATCAACTCGTACACGCTATCTATAAATCCCAGCAGTACGCCATGGACGGAAAAGGAAACGGGGTGTGGGGAGTATGTGTGGTTGCCCAGACCGTCCGGTTCTACCAAGATTCATGCGCCACACCAATTACCTCGGAAGAGATAACGATACCCGAAAGCATCACCATCTCTGGACTGACTGATATTTCATTTACGAACCGACGGGGAGAGCTACTTTCACCAGTCACTATTACCCTAACCACCGAAACAGATACTGAGACTATCACCATTAATCAAGCAGGTGGAATAACACGATTATGAAACACTATCGTACCTCCGCAGGTTTTGGCATTCTTGAAATCATTATTGCCATGGCAGTACTACTGATGATTGGTGCAACGATTGCCGTTACCACGGTAGGCTCATTTTCACTCACACAACGAACTGAAGATGAGGAAGAAGCAACTCGCATTGCACAAGAAGGTATTGAGGCGGTTAGATCACTCAAACATCGTGGCTGGCAAACGCCATTTCTTGCCGTTAACTGCAATCTCGGTTGTGGCGTTTCTCCCGCAAGCGGCACGTGGGAATATGCAGGAAGCAGCACCAGTCATGGCAAATTTGCCCGAACAGTAACCATCACCACCGCCAACCGCAATGGGGGCGCAATTGTTGAAAGCGGAGGGATTCCTGATCCGGATACCAAACAAGTCACCTCAACCGTTTCGTGGGATTTCTCTCCAACCAGACACAATCAAGTTGTGCTGAAAACGTATGTGACTCAGTATGAAAAATCCATAACCAGTACATGCACTAACTGGGGTTCAACGCTTATTGTTTCAGATACGTTCAATATTGATCCTGGTATTCAAAATGCATCAAAGGTAGTAACAAATGGAGACCACGCTTACGTTGTTCGAAATAACAATGGGGGAACAAACCCTGATCTTGCAATAGTAAATATAAGCAATCCAATTAATGTAACCCAAGAATCGGCAGTTGATCTTGATGCTGCTGTATACGATGTGTTTTTTTCAAATAATCTTCTCTTTCTTGCAACAGACAGAAATGGCCGAGAGCTTTGGATTATTGACGTTTCGAATCCGGCAAATCCCAATATAAACTATGCATTTGCATCGCTCCCAGCTGATGCTCGAGGCGTGCATGTTGATGGAACATACGCATATGTGGTAACACGAAGTAACAGTGGGAATGAATTTTTCATATTTGATATTTCATCTCTTCCCAATCTCTCCGGCCCCTGGGGGGTAAATTTAGGGGTGGATGGAAGAGCGGTCTTTGCAGAAGGTAATCGTGCATTGGTCGCAACGCCCAATAATAGCCGGGAACTGATGATTGTTGACACTACTAACAAACAAGTTCCCCTTGCAAACAATGGCTGGTCATACAATACGCCTAGTTGCGGAGCCGATGGTACCGGGATATTTAGTATCGGTGACACGGCCTTTTTGACCACACAAAATTGTGGAGGGGCAGGAGAACCTGAAGTATATCCGCTCGATATTGTAAACTATAAATCGAGTGTTACGCTGATTGGATCAGGATTAGATATTGGAGCGGGAGTGAATGATCTCTATATCGATAGCGCCAATCAGGCATATCTGGCAACAGACGTGGCAAACGGAGAATTTATGATTTTAAACGTATCCGTTCCATCAGCAATTTCAGAAATTGCCCGGAGAGATCTATCAGACGAAGTATTTGGAGTTCATGTTACCGGTTGTATTGGTGTTGCTGCAACGGGTGCAAATACTGATGAGATCCAAGTTATTATTCCGGCGCCATAAACAATATTGAAAATGAAAAGTCATACGACACTACGACAAAAACCACACAGTACCATCTTACTCAAACAGAGAGGGTTTACCCTTATCGAGCTTATTATATATAGTTCACTGTTGAGTATTTTTTTAACCGGTGCGGTGCAACTCACCTGGGATCTTGTGGGAGCTGGAGTGAAAACGCGCGCGCGGCAGGAAGTTCAGTATCAGATTAGCCATGCGATAAAACGTCTCACCTTTGAGCTGAGAAACGCAACAGACGTTACCATCCTTGCTCCTTCTTCGATTTCGTTAACCATGAATAATCCATCACGAAATCCCACCACGATTGCTCTTTCCGATGGAAAAATATGGATTGGATACGGAAGCGGCGGACCCTGTCCGACCACTGCCCCTTGCCCGCTCACCAGTTCATCATTGTCAGTCACTGATCTTACTGCTATCGACCGCTCTGCCGGAAATTCTGACAATATACAGTTTACCCTGGCTGTTGCTTATGCTAATCAGGGCGGTCGACAGGAATGGAGCGCACAACAAACGTATACCACGAGCGTTGAATTGTTAAGCCCATAAATACTGTATGATACCTACTCGTAGTATATATAGTAATAAAGGATATGTTGCTCTCTCAACAATACTGGTTCTTGCAATGGTTATTCTGACTATCTCCCTCAGCAGTGCGCTTATTACTGTCTCCGGTGGTCAAACAGCACTCTCCGGAAAAAAGAGTGAGGAAGCTTTGCAACTTATTGAAGGGTGTGTTGCAGAAGCGCTCCTTACGCTCAATGAAACCGGCACTATCCCTCTCTCCATTCCCTTGCCGCAAATTTCTTGCACTGTTACAATAGAAGGTACCGGACCACCACTCTGGACATTTACCGTCACGGGTACATTTGAGGGATATACACAATCAGCGCGTGTATCGGCTCAGCGGGATTCTCGGGTAACTGTGACAGGGTGGGAACTTGTCGACTAACCTATGTTTCAGCATAAAACAATCATCGTATATCTGACTGATACAACAGCTATCATCTATACGTTTCAACATCAAACGCTCTCTGTCCTGACTCGTATTCCATGGGATGGAAAAAATATACGGGCGGTCTATGAATACCTTGAAAAAAAACTGAAGATATACCAAGCGGCGTTGATCCTGAGTGGTAATTTATGCTATGTTCTCACGATTTCATTGCCTTCTCAACATATAGTCCGCGCTTCTGTTCAACAGGAGGCGCAGGATCGTATCCCGGAACTCCTCACGAATGTCAATTTTGACTGGAAAATCATCAGCACAAACAAAACACGAATATCACGTCTCCAAGTTGTGGCAATTATCGAACGCGTCACAACAGCGCTCAATGACGCATCACGTGCTTCACGAGTATCATTTGCCGGCATTGAACCGATTGCTGTGCTTCTTGCTGAAGAAACAAAAACAATACCTCACCCTCACATACTGCTCTGGGGTACCGAAGAAACGGTGGGCGTCGTTGCATACCAAGGAGGCGCAGATTTTGCTGAAGTAATTACCGGCGCATCCCAACCGTTTACAATCCTGGAAGAATACTTCAGATCTCATTTTCCAGAACAACCTATTGTTACCCTCGTAGCAAAAGAGCTCATACAATCCGGCACAGTCGCAATTCCGACGCACTGGCAAGTCACTCCTTATACGTTTCATCCCATTCCCATTCTGTTACGGAACATAGCACAAAAAGGCACCGATGAAGAAACACTCATGCTTTCTCAAGAATCTTCTACCGCGAAGCCTACTTCTACCACTCCTGTCGCACACAACGTATCAGCAATGACCCTTATTGCTGCTGCCATTACCGGGTGTATACTTGGTGGAGCGCTTATGTGGATATTGTTAAAAATGTATCATTAATGTATGATTCTTAATCCCAATCAACTATACGAAACGCTCAAAGAACTTGCAGTAATTGACACAAAATTACTGGATGAGTCGTTTCGGAAAAGCGCTGAAACACATATCCCGCTTACAACCATTCTGTTGACGCAGGATCTTATCTCAGATGAAAACCTGGGTAAAATTGTTGCCGACTTGTATTCTGCGCCGTTTGTCCGCCTTTCACAAACCTCGATACCAGAATCAGTATTGACAATCATTCCTGAAGTTGTCGCCAAGCGTCAACAAGCCATCGCGTTTCAACAGGATACACGTGGACTTTCTGTTGCAATGAGCAATCCTCACAATCTTGAATTCCTCTCATTGCTGAAGAAAAAAACGGGAACAACGGTTATTGCCTATTATGCAACTGAACACGATATTCAAAACGCGTTATCGCTCTATCGAAAAGACGTGAAGCAGGCGTTTGAAGATATTATTAAAACAAACATTCATCAAGCCCGCACCCAGGCAAGTACCGAACCTCCTATTATCAAAATTGTTGACACCATCATCCAGTACGCGTACGAAAACCGGGCGTCCGATATCCATCTTGAGCCTCTCGAACACATCTCGTTGGTGCGCTTTCGCATCGATGGAATTCTCCATGATATTGTAGAGCTCCCGCTTCAACTACATCCCCAAATTGTCATCCGCATCAAAGTATTGGCAAATCTGCGCACCGATGAACACCATGCACCCCAGGATGGAAAAATAAGCTATAAAACTGAATACGAAAATCTTGATATTCGGGTCTCAATTGTTCCCATAACCGGCGGTGAAAAAGTGGTATTACGTCTGCTTTCTGAGCGGTCACGTCAGTTCTCGCTTCGTGATTTAGGTTTTTCCCAGCACGATCTGACTCTTGTTGAGCAGACGTATCGAAAACCGTATGGCATGATTCTTTCAACCGGACCGACCGGATCGGGCAAGACAACAACACTCTATGCATTATTAAAACTGCTGAATAAACGGGATGTCAACATTATGACAATTGAAGATCCCGTCGAATATGAAATTGAAGGCGTCAATCAATTACAGGTAAATCCAAAGGCTGACCTTACCTTTGCAAGAGGTTTGCGATCCATTGTCAGACAGGATCCTAACATCATCCTGGTTGGAGAAATTCGAGATGAAGAAACTGCCGGCATTGCGGTCAATTCTGCAATGACAGGACATCTGGTGTTATCAACCATGCATACCAACGACACTGCAACTGCAATTCCCCGTTTTTTAAATATGCAAATTGAGCCATTTCTGATTGCTTCCACGATCAATGTTATTGTTGCACAACGACTGGTACGGAAAATTTGCCAAAAATGTCGTGTCAGCATTGAGTTCCCGCTCGACCATTTGAAAAAACAACTGTCAGCATCAACAGTCACGAAACACTTTGACAATGTCAGGGAGGTACGCGTATATCAAGGGAAAGGATGTGAGGTATGTCATCAAACCGGCTATATCGGACGGATAGGAATATTTGAAGTGATGCTCATGCAAGATGCCATTCGAACCGTGATTATCAATAGGCAAGACGCTGGCGCTATTCGGGAAGTGGCAATTAAAAACGGTATGACCACCATGCTTGATGACGGGATTGATAAAGTCAAACAGGGTATTACGACGCTTGAGGAAATTATACGAGTGACTGCTGAATAGTTGACAAATCTCCAGAATATGATGTACTGAAACTATGTATTTTCCACGCAGTACAAAGTCAGGCTTTACACTCATTGAATTATTGGTAGTTATGGGAATTATTACTATTCTCAGTAGCGTCGTATTGGTTGCGCTCAATCCCACCAAACGTTTTGCTGATGCCCGAAACAGTCGTCGTATCACCGCGGTCAACACGTTCCTTACCGCAATCTACGAATGTGTCCTTGATAATGACGGGGTGCTTGCCTCGTGCATCGGATCATTAACAACAGATGAAGTATATGAAATAACCAGTATTCCTGCAGATGGCGTTTGCAATGCAGTATGTACAATCGCAACAAGCGTAAACCACTGTGCTGATATTGACACACTACTTGCGGCGTACCTCAAAGAACTACCTGTCGATCCGAGCGGAGTAACCACTGGTCATACTGGCTATGCCATATCCCGAGATACAAACAATATCCTCACCATCACTGCTTGCGCGGGAGAAGGAGACATCATCAAAGTTTCCCGCTAAACAAGAGTTGACAAAATCGGTTTGTTTGTTGCACAATCATATTGTATGGCACCAAAAACTCACTCGAAAAAACCGGTCAAAAAAACGAAGAGGTTGAAAAAAACCATTCTGCCCTCTCTTGAGGATACAACTCCTCCCTCTGAAGGATCGCCTGTCCCTGCTTCTTCTCTTCCCCCGATATCTGTACAACAACCTTCTCCGGCTGCCCAACAAGTCTCCGAAACATCGCCCCTCGTAACCCCTCTTTCATCTCCACAATCACCACAACCCACAACCGATATTCCAGCAGGGTCTGAATCTCAACAGACCCCGCCCCCTCCTCCGACTGCACCAGTTGAAACGGCTACTCCGGAACCAGCTACACCTCCCCCTACTCCGCCTTCGCCGGTTTCTTCAGGTCCAACAGAGTCACCAGTTGATGAAGAATTCGAACCAGAAGAATCTCCTGGCAATACATGGAAAACTATTATGGTGGTTTTTGTGACTGCCTTGCTTGTTGGCGCCCTTGCGGTAGTTGGTATTTTCTACTTTCAATCGTCATCAGAAAAACAGCTCCCCTCTGCAGAACCCACAGGAGCGGCTCCGACTTCATCACCTACCGGGGAAGAAACGGCAACAGAAGGAGCAACGCTTACTCAAAAACCTGATCTTACCACTTATTCGCTCCAAGTTCTCAATGGCGCAGGTGTACCGGGCGCAGCAAGTACAGTACAAGATCTGTTAATTGCTGCCGGTTTTGAAGATATAGCAGTTGGGAATGCCGGAGCGTATGATTATGAGGATACTGAAGTACAGATGAAAGAAGATGTCTCGGAGGAAGTTTACACCGCAATTACCGAAGCGCTCAAAGATTATTCTGTCGTAAAAAGTGATGAGCCTCTGGAGGAAACGGCTGACTACGACATTGTGATCATTGTCGGACAAAAAACCTGATTACTTTTTTAACCTTCTTGTATCTCTTGGAGTCATTAGGAGTAAGAATTTTTTATTTCCCTCTTGACAAACGCAACTAGTTTGCATATAGTGCTATCGTATGAACGCGCAATCGGTTACTACACATCTTCGTACGCTTGGTCACCGCATAAGCCGCGCACGCGAAGCAATTATTGAGATTTTTTCATCAACGACAAAACCGCTGACTGCAATTGATGTGCTCCTTACTCTTGAAAAAGTAGGACTTCCGGTTAATAAAACAACGGTATACCGCGAACTTGAGTTTCTCCTTGCACAACACTTATTACAGGAAGTACAGATTGAATCCGGGATCATTCACTACGAATCGGCAGCGCAGGATCACCATCACCATCTGATATGCCAAACGTGCAAACAGATTGTTGCGGTTGACCCGAAAGAAATAGAACAGGGGATTGATAAACTTGCCCGGCGTGTCCGCATAAACGAAGGATTTACTATTTCGGATCATTCACTTGAGTTTTACGGCCACTGCGCCCATTGTCAATAATATCCATGTCACCATTTGTTTCAAGCATTATTGCAACAGGCATTATCAGTACGCTTTCCCTCACAGGTGGGTTCCTTTTGCTTCATAAGAAACTACTCACGCAACAATTGATCCCATACCTGGTCAGTTTTGCAGCAGGAGTCATGCTTGCTGCAGCTTTTCTGGATATTTTGCCGGAAGCGCTCGAAGAAGGAGAAATCGAAACAGTTATAGGAGCAATGTTTATCGGTATTGTGTTTTCTTTTATTGTCGAACGTTCCATTCTTTGGCACCACCACCACGAAGATACCCATAAAATAAAACCTTCAGGTGTGTTGGTTTTGTTTGGTGATGCGATTCACAACTTTATTGATGGTGTAGCTATTAGTGCTGCATTTCTTATTAATCCTGTCATTGGCATCACAACAACTATTGCTATTGCTGCCCACGAACTTCCCCAGGAACTTGCCGATTTTTCGGTTCTTATTTATTCAGGATTCAAGCAAAAACAGGCACTTCTGTTTAACTTCTTATCAGCGCTCACCGCGCTCGCTGGCGCAATAGTAGGATTTTCACTCCTGACACAATTTGAAGAACTACTACCCAACGCACTCGGCTTTACTGCAGGCATGTTTGTCTACATCGCCTGTGCTGACCTTATCCCCGAACTCCATACCAGTCATGAAAACAAACGCCAAACACAGATTTTGCCGTTTCTTCTTGGCATCGGCTTACTCTCTTTACTCGGAAAGCTCTTCGTAGAATAGAAAATCTTCATCCAGAATCTTCACTATTCACACAATGTCGTATCTTATGTATGTGGACTGATCCTTACAGTGCCGATAAAAACACTTCTGGCAAGCTACTGGTTTGGAAAAGAAAACAAATCGAAGTACTAACAGTTACTCTTCTTTATTCTTCTCTTTATAGTCTTTGATGTGGTTATCGTGATCTGTATTGTTTTCGTGATTCTCTACCCGTTCACAGGTTACTTTAGGTAAATAGATCTTCCACCATCCAACGGAGATGAGTCGGTAGTTCAGGCTGCAAACAATGACTCCTTTCCCTGTTGGGAATACACCTAATACTTTTCCAGTTGGTGTGGGTTTTGGCGTACTTGTTGGAGAAGACGTGGGAGTCAATGTGAGAGTGATTGTTGGAGTAGGCGTGATTGTTGGCGTTGATGTTGGACTCTGTGTTGGTGTCACTGTGTGAGTCGGAGTTGGAGTTTCTGTCGGTTCCTCTGTCGGAGTAGGGGTACTTGTCGGCGTCTCTGTCGGGATTTGAGTGGGAGTACC
Source organism: Candidatus Roizmanbacteria bacterium (assembly GCA_016203755.1). Lineage (GTDB taxonomy): Bacteria > Patescibacteriota > Microgenomatia > 2-01-FULL-40-14 > JACQMD01. The sequence goes on along the minus strand of JACQMD010000109.1, from coordinate 711 downwards.
CGTGGGTATTTGTGTTGGTGTTGGCGTATTCGTTGGTTCGTTTGTGGGCGTTGGAGTACTTGTGGGCTCCTCCGTCGGTGTAACAGTAGCAGTTGGCTCAACAGTTGGAGTCGGCGTTGCGGTTATCTCCGTAGTTGGAGTTGGGGTGGGTGTTGAAGTTGGTCCTTCAGTGGGAGTAAGTGTAACAGTGGGGGTAGCACCCTCTTCTGTCGGAGTGGGTGTTATCGATGGCGTTATTTCGGCCGGAGTCTCCGTCGCTGAAGCGGCGTTTTGCGGTTCGGCTGTTGTCCGGAGTGCAAAATCTGCACTATTATTGTCGGTATCCTCACCATTACCACCTGTTGGATCACTCTCTCCTGGTTTTCGCTCAATGCTTTGGTTCGCATCAGGAGGAGATGCAATAGGTGTTCCTTCCCCAAGCGGATTTGCAACCGTACCGAGAGTAACCGCATCGATAAGCGTACCACTATCAAGAGCTCCGTCACGAAGACCTATACTGTTATTATTTGCAATAGTCTCACTCGTATTTCTTTCACAGTTTAGGGTCGCATCAATATTGTTGTTGCACCACAAGAAAAATCCATGTGCGGAAATAATGTCTCCTGACTGGAATGCAGCAATACCCACATCAGATGTTCCTGAACTGGTACGCTTAACTAATCTATAGGTACTTAAATCTATTGGGGAAGCAGTAGGATTATAAAGTTCTAT
>JACQMD010000099.1 GCA_016203755.1 Candidatus Roizmanbacteria bacterium | reverse complement strand
GTTATGGCAAATATGCTCATCCCGAGAGTAAATGATCCGGAAACGCGGGTAAAATAGATGATGGCAACCGGAGCGTAGAATTTAAAGTCAGTGAAGAAATTAAACCATGTGAGTACTTTAATATTGGTATGCGGCATGCTAGCAGTATATCAAAAGTATTATTTGTTAAAGATTTTTCAACTCAAATATAGTATACTAATTTCGTATGGATACTGTTAAACAAGTTCAAAATAAAGAAGAAATTCTCATGAGATTACAAAATCAAAAAGAGACTTTGGGTAGTTACGGCGTAGCGGAAATTGGGTTATTTGGATCATTTGTTCGGAGTGAACAGACAAGTGAAAGCGATATAGATTTACTGGTCAAATTTGACAAAGGAAAAAAAACATTTAGAAGCTTTATGCAGCTTGCACAACATATAGAGGCTATAATGGGAAGAAAGGTGGAAATGGTTACTTCTGAATCTCTCAGTCCTTATATCGCTCCCCACATTCAAAGCGAAATTGAATATGTCCAAATTAACCATTGAGTATCTTAAACATATTCGGGATGAGTTAGACTATATCTCTGTTACTTCACAGAATTTAACTTGGAACGAATTCTCTCAAGATGAGACACTGAAACGCTCGTTTACCAGGAGCATTGAAATCATCGGAGAAGCGGTGAAGAACCTACCGGATGGTTTTAGAAAACAGCATGATCATATTGATTGGAAATCGATTGCCGGTATGCGCGATAGGCTTATACATGCATACTTTGGGGTTGATTACGAAATTGTTTGGGATGCTGTAAAAATGAGATGCCAAAACTGAAAGAACAAGTAGAAAAAATGTTACAAAATAGAGTAATATAGTCAACTGTACTACCTTTCTCACGCATTATCTTTTGGAACAAATCTGAAGCATTCACGACTACTGTATTTTGTTATCCGTTTTCTGCCATGTGCCTGTTATGCCAACCCAATGCATTTGAATTAACCTCCAGTACCTGGAGTATAGCAAATCTTTCATACGAGATAGAATAAAGTCCCTTTTTGTTGTAATTCATGTTTTCTTACCGTTCTCTTACCAATTACCGATTCAGAGTCTTATTAACTGTTCGTAGAGTGTATAGATACCTATATATTATGAATGTTGTGTTATCTATTTTAATAGCTTATAATAACAAGCTTATACCCGGCGGCAAACCGAGGGTACCAGTATATACCTCTGCCCTTCTTCTGGCCGGTGGTATGTCCTAATTGTTCGATTATGAGAAGCGATTTACTTACCATCGTGGTGCCAACGCTCAATGAAGCGGAAAATATACTGCCTCTGGTTGAACGTATAGACTCCTCTCTCAAGACGAAATTTCGGTATGAAATTATTTTTGTCGATGATCATTCTATCGACAACACCATAAGCGTTATTCAATCCTTGACAGCTTACTATCCGGTACGACTCCATGTAAAAAAAGGGAAGAGAGGGAAAGCATACAGTATTTTAGAAGGTGCTGCCGCTTCGCAAACAGAATATATTGCAATGCTTGATGGGGATCTGCAGTATCCGCCTGAAGTGCTACCGGAACTTTTTACCATCGCTCGCGAAAAAGGCATTGCTGTTGCCAACCGAAGTCATCATAAAACCTCACTACTCAGAAGAGTCGGATCAAAAATAAACAGCATTGTGTTTGAACGGCTGCTTCATGGATTTACCGTTGACACGCAGTCCGGGTTAAAGGTATTTAAAAAAGAAATCATCGAGCATATTACCCCGTCAGATGTTTCAGGTTGGGCTCTTGATATGCCACTTCTTCATACCGCATTGCAACTTGGCTATAACATTGGAAGCATCGACATTGAATTTGCCAAACGAAGAATGGGGAAGTCGAAGATTCAGTTTCTGCAGGCTTCCTATGAAATTGCACTCAACGCGATAAAACTTAAACTCAAAAAACCTGCCGTTTATCCGATACTTCCAGATACGCTCCGTGCTCCAATTGGAGCAGGAATTGTTCATAAGGGCAAAAGATTTATCACCCATACCCGTCTTTCACACGATAAAACAGCGTTTCAAACCTTTTTGCCGTGGCAGAAATGGGCTCTCATTAATACCGTACTGTTAGTCGTGACCGGATTTCTTCTTAATACAGCGGTAACTGCAATTGTCATTATTGGAATACTCACCTTTATCTATCTTGTTGATTTTCTATTTAGCCTGTATCTGATGATAAAAAGCCTACACTTCTCACCAGAAATATCCGTAAGTGATGAAGAACTTCTCGCATTAAACAACAATGAGCTGCCGATCTATACCATTCTTTGTCCGTTGTATAAGGAAGCGTCGGTTCTCCCGCAGTTTGTTGAAGCGATGGACCAGATTGACTGGCCAAAAAATAAACTGGAAGTAATACTATTGTTTGAAGAAGATGATACAGAGACAATAGAGGCTGCGAGAAATCTTCATCTTCCACGCCATTTTCGGATTCTTGTTGTTCCCGATTCACAGCCGAAAACAAAACCAAAAGCCTGCAACTTCGGTTTTGCCCATGCAACCGGAGAGTATATTGTCATATTTGATGCTGAGGATCGACCTGACCCGCAACAGCTTAAAAAAGCATACATCGGATTTAAGAAGTCGGCAGATACCGTAGTCTGTTTACAATCAAAACTCAACTATTACAATGCACATCAGAATTGGCTTACGCGTTTGTTCACCGCGGAATATTCCCTCTGGTTTGACCTGATTTTACCCGGCCTGCAGTCGGTAGAAACAACAATTCCACTTGGTGGCACGAGCAACCATTTTAAAGCAGCAGAACTCTCCAAACTCAAAGCCTGGGATCCCTTCAATGTCACTGAGGACTGTGATATTGGTGCCAGGATTTTTAGGGATGGGAAACGAACCGCAATTATTAACTCAACCACCTATGAGGAAGCAAACAGTTATTTCTTCGGATGGCTTCGACAGCGATCACGATGGATCAAAGGATACGTGCAAACGTATCTCGTACACATGCGTGATCCGCTGGAACTTATCAAAACTCACGGGGTTCATGCACTCATTTTCCAGCTCGTTATTGGCATGCGGATGGTTTTTCTTCTCATTAATCCTGTTCTTTGGCTATTTACGATTTCTTATTTTACGCTGTATCCCATCGTGGGTCCAACCATTGAGGCGCTCTACCCCCCTGTTGTTTTTTACCCGGCCGTAACTCTTCTGGTGTTTGGCAATTTTATGCATGTGTATAACAATATGATCGGGAGTGCCAAACGAGGGCATTGGGGAGTCATCAAATATGTTCTTTTAACTCCACTCTATTGGGTGATGACATCTGTTGCGGCGGGCATAGCGTTTTACCAACTCTTTGTGAAACCACACTATTGGGAGAAAACACGGCATGGCTTTCACCTTGAACAAAAGTTACAATACGTTCCAAAAAAATCATTTATGCCAACATTTCAGCTTTCGCCACACATTACGGGAGGGAGTGTGGTGATTGCAGCTTCGATGTTAAGTAATGCAGCAAACTTTATGTACAACGCCTATTTAGGTCGAGCGGTAAGTTTAGCCGAATTTGGAACGGTGAGCCTTATTAGTACGTTGTACATGGTGATTGGAGTGTTGACTGGAGCATTGGGAAGAACAGTATCGTATGTATCTGCACGCTGGTTCGGAAAAGAGAAGCAACCTGCAAAACATTTCTGGGCTGCATTATTTTCTCGCACTGTGCTCATATCGCTTGTAGTCACGATAGCTTGGATAATTGGAACACCGTTTTTATCCAGATTTTTTAACACAGAAACAACGCTTCCATTCATTCTGTTTACTCCCGCACTGATCTTTTTATCTCTCTATTCACTCAATAGTGGCTATTTATCGGGAAATCTTAAATTTTTTCAGGCAGGATTCCTGATTGCAGGTGAGGCAATTTTTCGACTACTCCTTGCTGTTGTTATTGTTAGTGCAGGTTACCACGGCTTTGTATATGCAAGCATTCCGGGAAGTATAGCGAGCGCATTTCTTCTGAGCTGGTTTTTCGTGTACCGTTTTAACAAAGGATTTGAGTCAAAAGTACAACACACTGCATTCCCCAAAAAGTTTTTTGGGGTATCACTGTTGGCAGGACTCTCGACCATCGCGTTTCTTTCGTTTGACATCATGCTGGCAAAACATTTTCTTGCTCCCGATGATGCCGGGAAATACGCGCTTATATCGCTGACGGGTAAAATCATTTATTTTCTCGGCGCATTGTTTACGCAGTTTATTACACCACTGGTCAGCTACAAAGAAGGAGCAAATGTTGATACAAAGCGAACGTTTCATCTGGTACTTGCAGCCTCTGCCATTGCTTCTTTTGCCGGGTACCTGCTCGTGGGAATGGGAGGAGCTGTTACGGTGCCTATCCTTTTTGGCGAGAAAGCTCGCGCAATTATTTCTTATCTCCCTTTTTATGGACTCGCCATGGTGGAATATGTGGTTGCTTCATGCATCATAAACTATCATCATACGAAGCGTCATTATCTTTTTCCGGTCGTCGGATTTTTATTCGCAGGTCTGCAAGTGGTTGGTTTGTATACGGTTGCCAAAACCCTTCATGATTTTATAGCTATTGTTTCTGTATTGGCAATTGTTCAGTTCGGCGTGGTATCTCTTCTTCACTTGTTGTATCCGGTACTGAGTTCCATAGGGAGAAATATGCACGATATGGCGGGCATTTTCACCATGCAAAAAACACAAAAGCCCTATGGAGAAAAACTGCGTATCTTAGTCTTGAATTGGAGGGATAAAAAGCACGGCTGGGCAGGAGGAGCTGAAGTCTATGTCCATGAGCTTGCGAAACGCTGGGTGGAAGATGGACATAGGGTAACACTATTTTGTGGCAATGACGGCAATAATCCACGAAATGAAGTCATCGACGGGGTTCAGATGGTGAGACGGGGAGGATTTTATACCGTCTATATCTGGGCTGCTTTCTATTATCTGTTTGGATTCAGGGGCAATTTTGATCTTATCATTGACTGTGAGAACGGGATTCCCTTTTTCACTCCACTGTATTCGTCTTTGCCAAAATACTTGCTTATTCATCATGTGCATCAGGATGTATTCCGTAGACAGCTGCCGTTTCCTCTTTCAAACATCGCAATATTTTTTGAATCAACCGTCATGCCGCGTTGTTATCGCCGCGTGCCAATTATTACAATATCTGAATCCTCCCGCAGAGATATTGTATCGTTGGGATGGGCGAAGGAAGAGAACATTGAGATAGTAAATCCGGGAATTGATGTCTCAAACTATAAACGTGAAGAAAAAACGCCGCATCCATGTTTTGTGTATCTGGGGAGGTTAAAGCAGTACAAAAATGTTCACGTTGCAATTGGCGCTTTTTCGCGTATACTTGAGCGCAATCCGAAGGCAAGACTTGTTGTTGCAGGCGATGGAGAAAGCAGGGATTATTTAAAAAACGTCGCAGCAAAGCTTAACCTGAATGGTACGGTACAATTTACCGGTCGTATTTCCGAAGAAAAGAAAGTACAACTGCTTTCATCTGCCTGGGTGGTGTTGCAGCCGTCATCATTTGAAGGGTGGGGGATTACGGTACTTGAGGCTAACGCGTCCGGAACCCCGGTCATTGCATCAAATACAAAAGGCCTCTCAGACTCGGTTGTTAACGGCCGGACAGGACTCCTTGTCCCGGTAGGGAACGAGGAAGAAATGGCCAGAAGCATGGAATATCTGATTCAGCAGGAAAACTATAGAAGAGAGCTTTCCCGAGAGGCCATTGAGTGGTCAAAAAAATTCAGCTGGGAGCACGCGTCAAGAAAATTTATGGATATTATATGCAAATCTTTATGAGAACTATTACATCATTCCGTCTTCTTTTTGTAAGTTTGATGGCCCATTTTGATAATCCACACACCATGTATAAAGAATGCAAAGAAACAGTAGCGGGATACTCACTTGTTAAACCAGTTCTTCCCGACACCCCCGTTCATAACTTCGCGGTCGGAATATACGCCAAAAATAATACACCGTATTTTATTAAGACCTGGGAGAACAAGGAGCGGGATCTTACGTATTATTCAGCCTTGTACGAATTTCAGGTGAGTGGATTACTCTCGAGAAAGTTTAAGGAATTTTCCGAACAGGTACGGGTACCGGAAGCCATTGAAATCGTACATAACAGCGACAATTCGATTTCATTCGTATATGAATATGTAGGTGGTTTCCTGTTATCAAAACGGGGTGTTTCAGAACAGTTACGGCATCTTGAGAAAATTATTTCGGAGCTTGTCTATCTCTCCTCAACACTTACGAAAGAAGAAAAATCTCAACTGAGGAGCCGGGGGATACTTTTTTATCTTTTTTGTCTGCCTCTTTGTACCATCCTTTCTGTCAGGTCAAACCCTTCGAAATGGAGAAAAATACTCAAAGCCTGTTTACACTGCGCACTATCTCTGAAAATTCAACGTGCACTGGTGCTTTCACATCGTGATCTTCATCCCGGAAATGTCATTTTGGCAGATAATCTTCTGTACATGGTAGACTGTGAATATGTTGCATTGACAATTCCTGGTTTTGACTGGTCAGATCTTGGCATATTCTTTTCAAACAATCAAAGGTATGCTCAGTCAATGCAAGGATGCTCAGCCAATTCAGAATTTCTCAAGACTTATATTGCCATTCACCGCTCAGCAACGAGTTTAGAACCAAATCGATATAAGCAGTATTTGTTTGCTACATATGCATAGTGATGTAAAGAATAAAGCGATACGTATTACCGTCGGAATCCCGACTTATGAGGCGGGAGATAGTCTGGTGACTGCGTTGGAATCTTTATACCATCAGACATATTTTGATCATATAGAGCGTGTGATGGTAGTGGTAGACGGCAATACAATACCCGGGCGGATTCTTCATAAGATTCATAACCCCAAATTAGCTGTTGTATATGCATCACAGCGGAAAGGCCAGCCATCCAGAATCAATGATATTTTTAACGATGCACACACAGATTTGGTTATATTAACCAATGACGATGTGGTTCTCAGCAATGACGCAATTGAGCATATTGTACGTAACTTCCGGAAAACTTCAGCTGACTTACTATCCTGTTCTGTTACACCTTTGCCGGAAAAAACGCTGCTTGAGAGAATTCTGAAAGTTGGTTATGAGATAAATCGATCTATCTATCTCTCTTGGAATAACGCCGATAATTATTTATCCTGTAACGGACGGTTGCTTGTCCTTTCAAAACGGTTCTATAAAACGGTCACCGTTCCGGAAAAGGTGTGGAACAATGACGCATTTTTGTATTTATTCGCCAAAGTTCATAATTTTTCCTATGCACATGAGGAAAACGCAATAGCTTCATACCGAATGCCGACACGTCTGGGAGAACATATCAAGCAAAGTTCAAAATTTAAACAATCCCTTGAGGAAAATAACAACTATTTTCGCTCCAACATAGCAACTTTTTATACCATTCCACCCTTGCTATTTTTTCGTTCGGTATTTGTTTCTTTGTTATCAAAACCCGTATTGACGAGCTTTTATATTATGGTTTCCCTCATCACCGCATTTTCGCTGGTTCCTTTAAATAGTGCATTTGGGTATTGGGAAACAGACAGTTCTACCAAAAAAATATGAGTAACACTATAACCGTATGCTATTTTGGTGTTGGGGAAAAAAGCGGAAAGAACCTTGTAAATCTTGCGCGATTAAAAGCCGGCAACGTTGGCATACTGGAAGTGTTTGTCGAGGATACATTAACAACGATGACAGAAGAGGGGGATTTTGGTCTTGTATCTTCTTTGAAGCGTATACTAACGAAATTAAAACTCATTCCAAAAGTATTAACGAATATAAATACTATACGAAATTCAGATGTTATTTTTGTCGGTTTTCCCGGACATCTTGATGTGCCATTGGCCTACATCGTTTCCCGAATGTTCCGGAAACCCCTAATTTTTGACCCTGTCGTACCCCTTGCTACAGCATTTGTTGAGGATGTGGGAGCTTTGCCAAAACAGTCAATGAAGATAAAAATAATTAAATATATAGAACAATTTGTCTTGTCTCTTTCCGATAGTATACTGGTCGATACGAAAGTGTTGAAACAATTTTTTTCCGATGAATACCATATCCCGCTTAAGAAATTACATGTCGTTCCACTCGGAGCCGATGAGCATATTTACCATTATAAACCGCATGAAACAATAGACGATACCGTGCGTGTTGTCTATTACGGATTATATAATCCCATTCACGGCGTTGAGTATATTCTTGACGCGGCAAACTATTGTCGGACTGATCCTCGCATTCGGTTCTTAATGGTGGGAAATGGTAAGTTATATCCAGTTATGAAAGAAAAAGCTACGAAAGAACATCTGACAAACGTTGAGTTTTACCCTAATGTGACAGAAAAGAACGCGCTTCCTCTATTGCAGTCTGCTGATATTTTTTTAGGCTTTATTCGCAGTATGCCCGCAGTTGAGCGGTTTATCCCCAATAAAGTGTTTCAGGGAATAGCCCTTGGTAAGGCAGTAATCACCGCTGATTCTGCTTCAATTCGGGGTGAATTTACGGATAAAAATAATATCTATTTAATTCCGCAAGGAAATGCAAAAGAGCTCGCCGTTGCAATCAAAACACTCAAACAAAATGAAAAATTACGAGAACAAATTGCCGCCAATGGCTATAAACTATTTAGGGAACGATTTTCGTCTCATGCAATTGGCAAACAATTGGCGCAAGTACTGCAAGAGGCACAGCATGATGCCGCAAAGCAACATTAAACTTATTACTGTTGATATAGTATAATACGGTAACTATATGAAAGCTATTATTTTAGCAGGTGGCTTAGGCACACGACTCTCTGAAGAAACAGGCATTCGGCCAAAACCAATGGTAGAAATTGGCGGGCATCCCATGCTCTGGCATATTATGAAGATTTATTCTGCTCATGGTGTCAATGATTTTATCATCTGTTGCGGGTATAAAGGGCACATGATTAAAGAATACTTTGCAACATATGCACTTCGTGAGTCAGATGTGACATTTGATCTGGGAAACCATACCACAACACTTCACAAGAATAATGCTGAGAAATGGAACGTAACACTCGTTGAGACCGGCGAAAATACTATGACAGGTGGACGGCTGAAGCGTGTAAGAGAGTATGTGGGAAATGAAACGTTTTGCCTGACCTACGGAGACGGCGTGACTGATTTGGATATTTCGGATCTTATTAAGTTCCATAAGAAACAAAAAACGATCGCTACACTTTCTGCGGTGCAACCTCCCGGGCGCTTCGGTGCATTTACGCTCTCTGCAAGCCAATCAAAGATAACGAGCTTTCATGAAAAACCAAAAGGAGATGGTGCGTGGATCAACGGCGGCTATTTTGTTCTCGAGCCGGGTGTGTTTGATTACATTGAAGGTGATGCAACCATATGGGAACAGGAGCCACTTAAAAATTTAGCACATGACGGAGAGCTTTCTGCATACAAATACCCGGGATTCTGGCAAAATATGGATACACTACGGGACAAAAATTTACTTGAGGGGATGTGGCAAAGCGGAAAAGCCCCATGGAAGGTATGGAAATAATATGAAAATACTCATTGCCGGCATTGATGGTTATATCGGGACAGTCATGGGGCAGGTGTTGCAAGAGAGAGGCCATGATGTGGCGGGACTTGATACGGGATTTTATCGCGAAGGATGGCTCTACAATGGTGTTACAAAACTTCCTCCGATTATTGTCAAAGACACAAGAAATGTAACCGTTGATGATTTGAACGGATACGATGCGGTGATTCACCTGGCTGATTTATCAAATGACCCTATATCCAACAGGAATGAAAAAAACACGTACGCAATTAATCATGGCGGTACAGTTCATCTTGCAACTCTTGCAAAACAAGCCGGAGTTAAACGTTTTTTGTATAGTTCTTCCTGCAGTGTCTATGGAATTGCAAAAGAAGATCTTACAACTGAAGAATCAGAAGTCAATCCTCAAACTGCCTACGCAAAGTGCAAGGTTTTAGCTGAACAGGATATACAAAAACTTGCTGATGACAATTTTTCCCCCACATTCCTTCGGAATGCCACGGTTTACGGTCCGTCTCCGCGTATGCGATTTGATCTGGTGGTAAATAATTTATGCGGTCATGCATGGGTGAATCATGAAATCAGGATGACGAGTGATGGGACTCCCTGGAGACCACTGGTTCATATTCTTGATGTATGTGAGGCGTTTGCCTGTGTTCTTGGTGCACCAAAGGATTCTATTCACAATGAGGTTTTTAATGTCGGAAATTCAACAAGCAATTACCGGATAAAAGATATTGCTGAAATCATAAAAACTGTATTCGCTGGTTGCACGGTTACATTTGGAAAACTGGACGGTGATACCAGAAGTTACCGGGTGTCTTTTGAGAAGATACAAGATAAACTTCCCGGATTTACGAGTAAAAGAACTGTTGAGGACGGAGCGAAAGAATTGAAACAGTTGTTTGAACGAATCAAGTTAAGCCGTGAACTATTTGAATTCCGCGCATTTACCCGGCTTACCGAACTTGACTATCTGGTTAAAACAAACCAGCTTGATGAACAATTTTTCTGGAGGAAGTACGAATGATATTCACAAAAACAAAACTATCAGGCGCATATACCATTGATTTTGAAAAGCGTGAGGATAACCGTGGGTTTTTTGCGAGAAGCTATTGCGAACATGAATTTGCCGATCAGGGAATTACGTTTAGAGTCGTGCAAGGCAACACGTCAATGAGTAAACAGAAAGGCACAATGCGCGGTATGCACTATCAGGAAAAGCCCTACGAGGAAGATAAACTGATTCGCTGTACAAAAGGAGCAATTTATGATGTGATTATTGATCTCCGTCCTGATTCAAAAACATACAAACAATGGATCGGGGTTGAGTTAAGCGCGGACAATTACCATATGCTCTACGTGCCGAAAGGATGTGCCCATGGATTTTTAACACTCGCTCCTGATACAGAAGTGACGTATCTGGTGTCTGAATTTTACACTCCCTCTGCTGAACATGGCATCAGATACAATGATCCCGCGTTTATGATTCAATGGCCGGACAAGATACAGGTTGTTTCAAAAAAAGACGCATCATTTCCTGATTTTAAAGAATAGTATGATCCTTATCGATACCGCATTACAAAAACTGGAAGAGCAAGGTAAACCCATTCGAGTCGGTATGGTGGGTGCCGGATTTATGGCGCAGGGAGTAGCTCGGCAAATCGTGAACTACACCAAAGGGATGCGGCTTGTTGCCATAGCCAACAGAACTCTAGATACAGCAAAACAAGCGTACGAGAAAGCAGGAATACCGGATACAGTACATGTGGCATCAATAAGTGAATTGGATAAAACAATTGTCGGGCAAAAGTATGCGATAACAGATGACCCGATGATTCTTTGCAAATCAGAACAGATTGATGTCACTTTAGAAATGACCGGAAACGTAGAGTTTGGTGCAGAAATTGCCATAACGACAATGGAAAACAAGAAACATTTTGTTTCATTTAATGCAGAACTTTTTGCAACACTCGGTTCGATTTTACAAGTATATGCAAACAAAAACAACGTACTTTGCACACTTGCAGATGGCGACCAGCCTGTAGTGCAAATGAATTTGTATCGGTTTGTCAAAGGGATCGGTGTAACTCCGGTTCTTATCGGCAATATCAAAGGTCTCCATGATCCGTATAGAAATCCGACGACACAGGAGGGATTTGCCAAAAAATGGGGCCAGAACGTATCTATGGTTACGTCCTTTGCGGATGGGTCAAAAATATCGTTTGAGCAGGCAGTGGTTGCCAACGCAACAGGATTTGGAGTATTGAAAAGAGGTATGACGGGACCAACGGTGGAGGCGGGAACACCAATTGATCAGGCTCCGAAGTGGTATCCTCAAGACCAATTGTTACGTGGAGCAGGTGTGGTTGATTATGTTGTCGGCGCTTCACCAAATCCCGGAGTGTTTGTGCTGGGAACCATTGATGATCCTATGCAGAAGCATTACCTCAACCTCTATAAGCTCGGAGAAGGGCCACTCTACTGTTTCTATACTCCCTATCACTTATGTCATTTCGAAGTTCCCAATACTATTGCACGAGCAGCTATTTTCCATGACACTGCTCTTTCATCTTTGGGTAAACCCTATGTTGAGGTTATTGCCACTGCAAAAAAAGATCTCAAAAAAGGAGAAATACTTGATGGCATTGGCAGGTATACGACATACGGGTTATGTGAGAACGCAAGTGCAGCCAGAGCTGAAAATCTCCTTCCTATCGGATTAGCAGAAGGATGCAGATTGAAACGGGATATACAGAAAGACACCTGTTTAACATTTGACGATATAGAACTGCCAAAAGGCAGACTGTCAGACAAACTATGGAAGGAACAATATGAGAATTTTTCAAAATAAACTATTTATCATTTGCCACTTCATATCACCAATCTGCCAAGATGTTCTGAAGCGTGCGTTTGAAGAACATTAGTCTTCATGTTCAAATCTTGGAAATATTGTGATTGTATTATCCTATGAAAAAGAAACTAACCGTTACTATTGGTATTCCGGCATATAACGAAG
>JACQMD010000101.1 GCA_016203755.1 Candidatus Roizmanbacteria bacterium | reverse complement strand
TATTCTCTTCGGCCGGGGACATATACTCTTACACTTTATGACATTGCTCCAATTGTGGCTATTTTGATTCTACTCTGTCAAATAGTTGCAGTTTTGCTACTTTGGCAGCAGATGCAGCTTGCGCCAAAATTGGCGGTAATGCCTGATAAGAGAAAGAAAATAAAAATTGCTGCCGCATCATTTCTAATTGTAGTTTTGGGATTGTCAGTTTGGTTTTTTGGAAATTCAAATAGTATTTCAGAGCCTTCTCTGAGACAAATGGCTGAAATAGGCGGGGAAAAAGAAATTCAAGGATTTGAGGAATTTGCCAGTTTACCGGCGGGGATGGTATGCAGTAGCGAAAAAAAGTTTTCATTACAAATGAACATACCCTACACTATTATGTCTGATAATGAGAAAGGGATAGCGATATTGACAGATTCTGGTTTGGTGACTGTTGCTATGGGAAAAAGCTTTTTGGATAGACTGAAAGATTTTGGAGTAACTTACGAAAAAGATGGAGATACTTATTTTTACGAAATACCATCAAGCGGAAGTGCACAAGGGGTTTCCGACAAGCAATTAGGGATGAGTCAGGTGAAGGATCAATGGTTGGTGTCGGTATTTTATACTAAAGAATATGAAGAAGGGGCAGAACAGATATTTTCATCGCTTTTAGAATCATTAAAGAATGGATGCTAGTTATGAATAAATTAAAGATTCTTGTCATACTTTTTCTGGTTGTGTTTTTCTCACAAGATGTTTTGGCACAGACTGAGGATGAATTGAAAAGATTTGCTGAGATCCAACAGGCACTTGCTGGAGATCCTGCCGACTGGAGGTTTCGCGGTACTGATGCTAATGACTTTTTTTATCCGGTGCCAGAGGATCCTGCGCAAGTCCTTGCTAGAGAAATACAAGCAAGAAATCGGATGTCGGTGCAGCCCAATCCAACTGCAACGGGTGACAAATTAAAAGTGTCAATGATGGGGGATCTTCTTGATTCTGATTCATGGTTTGGAGCAGTCTATCGTGAGGCGGCAGGAGGAGAGTTTTTTTCGGGAAATTACAAGCTGACAAGTAATGCCACAACAGAACTTGGTCGAATAAAAGACATTTATGAGCAAATAACGAGTAGGGTGGCAAGGTTTGGGCGACCATCTGTCGATAGTCCGGCTACTTGTTTATTAGAAAATACGGGCCAGTGTCGACATATGGCTACAATTTTGAGGGAATCTTTGAAGGACTATGGAATAGCAACTGAACTTGTTTTGTCTCCGACACATGTCTGGGTGAGAGTGACGCTTTCTGGTACATACGCCGGGACTACTTTTGATTTGGATCCGACGTGGTATGCGCAGCCAATTCCCTTGGCTCCCAGAGATGGAAAACCTATACCGCAAAAGTGGCAAAATCTGATGGTAGCTATAGTTCCGTCAGGGTCGCCGACGCCGACTTTGACTCCAACCATTACTCCGACACCAACGAATACACCGACGCCTACGCCGAGTGTTTCGGTGACACCAGAGCCGACGGCCCCAGAAGAAGAAGAGGGAAATGAAGATACCAGTCCGGGCGGTGTATATTGGGTGGTGCCGAGGTGATTATCCTGAGGGAATGAAACGTATTGAAAGTGAATTTACACAGTGTCTGGTATTTTTTTCTGTCATTTTTTCACCGGTAAAAACGTGGCCTAAATGAGCTCCACAGTTTGCGCACTCGATTTCAGTCCTTTCGCCGTCGGGATCGGGCAATCTTTTAACTGCGTCAGGATAATTTTCATCAAAACTTGGCCAACCGCAGCCGGCGTCAAATTTGCTTTTTGAGGAAAATAGGGGGGCGTTGCATCTTCTGCAGATAAAAGTACCATCCTCATAGAAATTATCATATTCTCCGGAAAATGGCGGTTCTGTACCGCGATCTTCAATGACGTTTTTTTCTTCTGGTGTGAGTTTATTAAATGTCATATAAATGCATTATACCAGCCTTATGAAAAAACAGAACGATAGGCAAGTCATCTGGAGTCTTTCGCTTGCTTCGTTTTTGCATGATGTCGGATCGGACATGGTTTTTTCGGTGTGGCCTTTGTTTGTGACCCAAGTTTTGGGGGCAAATATGGCTATCTTGGGATTTATCGATGGATTGGGGGATGCGATTGTGTCTATTTCCGGTGCAGTTGGAGGATACATATCTGATAAAGTGAGGAAGCGAAAAATATTTGTCTGGACTGGATATCTATTGGGGGGGATTTCGAGGATCGGATATGCAC
>JACQMD010000092.1 GCA_016203755.1 Candidatus Roizmanbacteria bacterium | reverse complement strand
GTTCTTGGGAGTTTATCACAAAAATTCTTCAGGGGTGGAAACAGGAAGACGCGGCAGGAAAGAAACCGATAGTGTATGCTTCTGGTACCTGGGGACCGGCCGAGGCAAATGAATTGATTGGAAAAGACGGCCGAAAATGGCTATAATGCTTTCTTCATATGCCAAAGTTTGTTGAGCATGAATCAGCTTCTGCCATTTGTGGCCCGCTTGATGCACAAAGGGAACCACGTGAGTTATTTGATGGTAGTTTTGATCTCCAAAGGAGTTTACGAGAACAACTAATAAATTTTGAAAACGCAGTCGTACGCCAAGAATATCGATGGCCAACATGGGTATGCCATGTTCAGGGAAGGGATTTTACGGCCCCTTTGGGGATGACTCAGCAACAGTTTATAGATTTTCATAGAAGCCTGAGATCAGCAGGGATTTTACAACCTGTATATACAAAAGCTGACCATAGTCCTAATTTTGTTCTTTCGTACACACAAGATCAATATCGTGCGCTTTTCGCACTTACTTGGGGATATGCATTACGGCCATCGCTGACTGATCCAAACGATACTATAGAAGTTCTCGCCAGGCGGGTGAAAGAAAAGCTTGGAGAAAGTCCTATCGCGCGAGTAATACATGTTCAGCAGGAAGAATTATCTGCTTCTTCCGTTGAGCCTGTACAGCCTGTAGCGGCTGTCCATAAAGATGGTGATAAAGAAGCCATGTTGAGAACTTTTGAAGGTGTTCAAAATAAAGAACTTCAGGCTGTTTTATTAAAATTTGATCGGTGTCTTGATGAACTTGAAGCCAGGCATGGAGTGTTAACAGCAGGTAATTTACGAAGGGCGATTGTGTCAAGGGATAGTGGATTACAGTGGGTGCAGCTTGAGCAAAGACAGGTGCGTTTGGGAGAACATGGTGTTATCGCAGGATTTAAAGCAGGAGAAGAAAATCTTATGGACAAACCGATCCAAAGAGACGACGCATACGCATTTCGTGCCACAATCTATATTCAGGAAGCAAATTTTGAGAAAGGCGCAAAAACTCCACTTGCTCGCTTGGCTCTTTTGACGAAAGATGCTTTAGGTTTAGATCCAGCGGCAGAACGCATTTGCGTGCCGGAGGTTGTTGAAAAACCTGGGGAAACAAGAGTATCGCGGAGAGAAAGTACAAAAAACGGATTGGCTTCATCTGTCTTAAGAAGAAATGGGAAAGTAAATGGGTATATCGAAACACCATCTATATCTGTTGAACAAGAAATGACAGGTTTAAATAATGATAAGCCAAGAAGAAATAGTACTGTTATTGATGGAAAGGTAGCACGTACGGTAGAGTCTGTAAGACAGTCGACGAAAGAAATAGTTGTTTTTCAGGCAGCAAACAGTAAAAAATCGATCGCAGATGAACAGACTGATGTAATAATAAAGCCATCTTCTTTTATCGCAAAAGCAGAGGTTGAAAAAGTAAGCGGATGGGACTACCAAAGAGTTGTACGATTGTATCTAACATTAAAGAAGAAATTAGAGGATAAGTTGGTGGATCCTTTAGGATCGGTAGACGCGATGCTCATGCAGCAATTGGGTATCGATCCAGTAATTGTTGAAAGATTGCGTAACGGTGGTGATTATGTTCGAAAACTTGCTGGTGTCAGAGTATCGATGTCTCGCAGTGACGAGGAAGAAGGGCTCATTGCACCCGTACAGCTTCTGAAAGAGATTGGGTACTGTCTTAATTTGATGAAACAGCATAAATTGCAAACATTAGGCGATATTCCCTACACACCGCCTATTATAAGACGAGTCTAGTAAGGAATCAGGTATTTTTAGTACAATAATAAGTATGATAATTACCCATGATGAATTTGACAAGGTAGACATACGGATGGGAAAGGTTGTTGTTTGTGAGTCTGTTGAGGGGAGCGAGAAACTATTGAGATTGCAAGTGGATTTTGGGGAAGAAGTAGGAGAGCGACAAATTCTTTCTGGTATCGCAAAATACTATAAACCAGAAGAAGTAGTTGGAAAAACATTACCATTTGTTATCAACTTAGAATCCCGAAAAATGATGGGGCTTGAAAGCCAGGGGATGCTGGTTGCGGTAAATGCGCAGGGACAACCGGTTCTTCTTCAACCGGATAAAGAAATTCCTCTTGGGAGTAAAATTTGTTAATTCTCCTGCTGTTTGGTAATATACACACATGCAAAAAGCTTCTTTGTTAGGGGTTCCCATTGATTTAGGAGCTGAAACATTAGGTGTTGATATGGGTCCTCAGGCACTTCGATATGGCGGTATTGTAGAAAAACTTGAACATGTGGGAATCCGCATTACAGATCTTGGAAATATTATTTGCAAACCTCGAGATGAAGTTGCTCCTGGTTCTCCCAAACTCAAGCATCTTTCAGAAATTGTTCGTGTTGCAAATGAAACTGCAGTAGTTGTCGAAAAAGAGATAAAAAAAGGACAAAAAATTATCGCGCTTGGCGGAGATCACACATTAACGCTTGGAACTGTGGCTGGTGCATCAAAAGCATTGAAAGGTGATTTGGGGCTTATCTACATCGACGCGCACGGGGATTTTAATACGGATAAGACCACCATTTCCGGTAATATTCATGGAATGTCACTCTCAGCGTGCGTTGGTCTGGGTGCGAAAGAGCTGGTAAATATTTATACAAAGGGAGTAAAGGTAAAAAAGCAAAACATGATTCTTGTCGGAACCACAGATCTGGACAAAGAAGAAGAACTTCTTATAAAACACGAAAAAGTACAGACATTTGATATGCTGGATATATTGGCTCGGAGTTTCGGAGATCTTTTCGGTATGATTCTTGCTTTATCAAAACGCGTTGATAATGTTTGGGTAAGTTTTGATTTGGACTGCGTTGACGGATTGTATGCTCCGGGTGTGGGTATTCCTAATACAGGAGGGCTTATGCATAGAGAAATCATGGCGATTGCAAAATACATCGGGAAAAAGTGCAATGTAGTTGGTGTAGATGTCGTTGAGTACAATCCTACACGTGACATAGAACACAAAACAGCAGATTTAGCTATAGAAGTGGCAGCGAGATTTTTGGGCCATGACTATAACGCATACACACAGTACATGGATACACAGAAATGAAACAAGAAAAAATCTACTTTACTTCCGATTCCCTAAGACTTTGCGGGATCCTCAGTTTGCCCGAAAAACAAGCCACGAAATGTATTATTCTTTGCCATGGTATTACGGTGGATAAAGATGAAGGAGGTGTGTTTGTAGCGCTGACAAATGCATTGGCAGATAGAGGATTTGCAGTTTTCCGATTTGATTTCAGGGCTCATGGAGAAAGTGAAGGAAATTCAATTGACTTGACAGTGACGGGTAAGTTACATGATCTGGAGACAGCAGTAAAACTTCTTGAAGAGAAAGGATTTAAGACCTTTGGTTTGCTGGGTGCATCATTTGGGGGAGGTATTGCTTCTCTCTATACCTCAAGACATGCAGGAAAAATAAAAGCTTTGGTCCTTTGGAATGCGCTATTGGATTATTTGC